>JAYENE010000502.1:0-1853 GCA_034721935.1 Thermodesulfobacteriota bacterium | reverse complement strand
TCACCTCAAACTGTAAAAGCGCGAAGTCTCTTATGCTTTTGGGCGCACCGCAAGCTTGGTATGACAACAGTTGATATCGCTAAAAAATTAAATATATGCCAATCAGCGGCAAGTCGATCATCTCTAAAGGGTGAAAAAATCGAAAGAGAGAATCAGTTTGAGATAATGAGTCGAAACGCATAAAATCATAGACGTCCCCATTGTTGTACTTGAAATAATTCAGCATAAGGAGACTGCCATGTTAGCACAATATATCAGAGATAAAGGAATGCAGCAGGGAATGCAGCAGGGAATAATTCAGAGTACAAAAGAAAATATCATAGAGGCTCTTGAATTACGTTTTGGTAAAATTTCATCTGAAATCATTGATAAAATAAATCAGATAAATGACCCCGCAAAATTAAAAGAGCTTCATAAGAAGGCTATACAGATAAAGGAAATTGATAGTTTTGGATTCATCTGCTGATTCACTTTTTGCCTGTCATCCGGACATGGAAAAAATATCCTGACAATCCAGTCAATCCTGCTTGCCCTGTTGAATTTGAAAACCATTCAACCAGCGGTCAAAAAAACTATAAAAACAAGGCTCGAATAGTTAATATTTAAGATGTGACCCTGTTGTTTTCCCCCAGACTCAGGAAAGGACGACGGATTATGCAACTAAAAAATGATTACCAAGCGAAGATACAAAATATAGCGAAAGTACTCCCCGAAGAAAAGCTGGGGGAAGTTTTGGATTTTATGGAGTTCCTTTATCGGAAGGAGCGAGAATTCAACTACATGAGCGTTGAAAATAGCGCTGAGTATGTCCGAAAGCTGCGAGAAGAAGAATTATTCACTCTGGAGGGTAAACTAAAAAATGGGCGCGAATTTCTAAAGGAACTTATCGAGTGGCAAGAATCAAACTCTTAATAGATACCGATATTTTCATAGATTACCTTAAAGGTATTTCACCGGCAAAAGCACTTTTTAGATCAAAAAATGTTGATATTTATTGTTCTGTTTTGACAAAGAAAGAACTCTTGAAAAAACCTGGTTTAAAGGATTCTGAGAGAAAGAAAATCATCAGCATTCTGAGCCGATTAAAGGTTATATCGATTGATTCAGACATTTCACTTAAGTACTCTCTTTTATTAACAAAATACCATCATAGTCATCTCCAGCCACCAGATGCCATAATTGCAGCTACTGCCTGGTCAAAAAAGTTACCCCTCCTGACAAGAAACAAAAAACACTTTAGCCATATTCAAGAGATAAGACTTAGCCCGGTCCATGACCAAAGATGAAAGATGTAGATGCATGAGAAAATGGTACTGGGGTAGGTCACACTGATCATACTGGGGTGCGTCTGCCTGCCCAGTTAAATTTTTACCCCGTGAAACCGCTCTACTTATTTTGTTTAACTGGGGCATGCAATGAAGAGCGAAGTTTATCCCGCCTGCCCCATAGGTCCGGCAGATCATATCGGGGTAGGCCCGGCAGATCGTACTGGGGTCTAACAAAAACAGAAACTTATAAACTAATGAACGAAAGTGCCCCCGAAAGTGCCCAATTGACATGGGTGAGAAGGAATTTTCACCACATTCAATACACACAGGCGAGCTTGTTTACTTAATTATGGACGTCCCGCAGATCTTACCCTGTTGTTTTCTGTTGTTTTCTCGAATAGTTAATATTTAAGATGTGACCCTGTTGTTTTCTTGGAACGATGGTTAAAAGAGCTGCGCGAACAAAAGAAAATTAAATTTCAAGGCCCACCCAAAACAGGAGGGTAATATGGGGATCAATATATTTCTTTCAGTTTGTCCGGAAAAAATCGACAGCGACGATTGGCAAATCGTTTATGCTGAAAC
>JAYENE010000501.1:0-1855 GCA_034721935.1 Thermodesulfobacteriota bacterium | reverse complement strand
TTGAGGTTACCAACAGAGTGTGCTGATTTGATTCAGTCGAATTTAACCTATGCTACTGAGGAAAACGGGGGATTTCATAATGTTTTTGAGTAACGCTGCACGATTTATATAAGGAAGAAGAATGAAAAAGAACGTATGGTTTATTGTGATATTTTTTATGATTGTTCTGGTGGGATTTTCTGTCACTTTTGTTCTGAAAAATACGTCAGAGTATGAACAGAGTCAGACCGCCGTGGGCAAGGAGCCGAGAAACAGACTCGTGCTGAATGCACATCTGAACAAGCGCTACACGGACGATCTTCCCAGCTTGCAGGAAAAAAAAATCATTCGGGTGTTGAGCACATTGAACCGAACGAATTTTTTCATCTCAGACGGCCATCTGGTCGGGTATGAATACTCGCTTTTGAAGGGGTACGAGAAATTTTTGAACCAGTCGACCGGCAGAAAGGATCTGAAGATGGTCATTGAATTTATACCGGTGGCGAGGAACGAATTGATTCCGAAACTGGTTCAAGGATACGGGGATATCGCCGCAGCCGGTCTGACCATCACCGATGAAAGAAAAAAAAAGGTGGCGTTCACCGCTCCCTATCTCAAAGATGTCAATGAAGTTGTGGTCACCAACAGGCAGGACGGGGATATTGATAAATTGTCCGATTTGAGCGGGAAAAAAGTATTTGTACGAAAAAGCAGCAGTTATTTTGAAAGCCTGGAAAAACTGAACCGGAATTTGAGGGAAAGCGGAAAAAAGCCCGTTCAGATTGACCCCCTCAGCGAGGAGCTTGAAACGGAAAGCATCCTGGAGATGGTGAACAGCGGGTCATTGGGAATAACTGTTTCAGATTTGCATATTGCCAAAGCCTGGTCAAAGGTTCTCAAAAAAATAAAAATTCATGAAAATCTGATCCTTCGAGACGGATCTGAAATTGCTTGGATGGTCCGGAAAGAAAATCCGAAGCTCAAAGAGAGCCTGAATCGGTTTCTAAAAAACCATAAAAAAGGTACATTGCTTGGGAATATCTACTTCAAACGGTATTTTGAACACTCCAAAAAACTGGAAGACCCGACGAATCCGGAAAACTGGCAGCAACTGAAGCAATACAAATCGGTCATCCGGCAATATGCCCGGCGGTACAATTTCGACTGGCTTTTGATTCTGGCTGTGGCGTTCCAGGAATCCGGGCTGGATCATTCCAAAAAGAGTGGGGCCGGGGCTGTTGGCCTGATGCAGGTGCTTCCATCCACCGCAAAGGACAAAAAAGTCGGCATCAACAACATTTACAAAGTCGAAAATAACATTCACGCCGGGGTGAAATATTTGGCATTTCTCAGGGATCATTATTACAGCAAAGAGGACATGAGGCCCCGGGACCGGGTCCGGATGACTCTGGCCGCCTATAATGCAGGCCCGAGCAAAATCCGGAAAGTCAGGAAACTAGCTGAACAGATGGGATTGGATAAAAACAAGTGGTTTAGGAATGCCGAAATAGCGGCTCTGCGTGTAATCGGACAGGAAACCGTGAGATATGTGAGCAATATAAACAAGTACTATGTCCTCTATCAGGCGATAGTGGAACAGGAACCTTCATCCTGAGGCAGCAGCTAAAAGCTTTTCAATATTTGCACTATGAAATGTTTCAACCTCAAGAGACTTGAATATGAGAAACAGAGAGAAGATCAAAAGTTTGAAAAGATTGTAAAACAGGTTGAGAATAGAAAAAGAAACATATAACCAGAAATTTACAAACTCATTATCTGGTCAACCTGAGGCAGCGGACAATTAAATTTAAGAACGGCTGAAACTCGCACATAAGTGAGCGTAAAGAAATAACTTAGAGCAATCCTTTTATAAAAA
>JAYENE010000500.1:0-1861 GCA_034721935.1 Thermodesulfobacteriota bacterium | reverse complement strand
TATCTGCATCTTGTGGAGTTGCCTGAAAATCTGGTCAGGATCAAGAGGATTTCCGTAAAACAGAGCAAGGGAAGTCAGGAATACCTGACAGCGCTGATCCATCTGGTGACATTTTTAGAAGATTAGAAGGTTGGAAGATGAGAAGGTGAGAAGATTAGAAGGTTAGAAGATTAGAAGGTTAGAAGATTAAGGATTGATAATTGTCGATCCAAGGAGATCGGAGGGAAGAGAATTGGGGATTGGGAATAGTGAATTGTTGAACTGTTGAACCTTGAACCCTGAACCTTTGAACTTTGAACCGTTACAACCATGAAAACAAAAAAATGGATTACATATACGATATACGGCATGCTGATTACGGCTGTTTTCCTGTATTTGCGCTTTCCTTCAGACAGTGTTGGAAGATATATCAGATCGGTTGTTGCGGGCAGAAACCCTAACGTCGCGCTTTCGTTTGATTCTGCAAGGCCCTGTTTTCCGCCGGGGATAAGACTTCATAATCTTTCCGTGGGTTTTAAAAGCAAACCGGGTTCAACCCTCAGAGCCGATGTTGCAAAAATGCGGCCTGCCCTTTTAAACCTTTTTTCCGGCAAACTGGGGCTGCTTTTTAATACAGATGCATACGAAGGGCATATAAAAGCGGATATAGGTTTCACAGACCGCTTTTCATGCAAAGAACCCCTCAGGATAAATATCGATTTTGATAAGATTAATATCGGAAAATGTGCTTACATCAAGGCGGCAAGCGGCCGCAAGATTGACGGCAGGCTCAGGGGAAACATGTCGTATAATGGAAAATGGAACGAATTTATTAACGGCGCAGGCAGCGCAAGGCTGGTACTCCTCGACGGAAACATACAGCTTTTAGGAAACATATTCGGCCTCAATGAGGTAAACTTTGATAAAATGGAAGCGGATATAACCCTCAAAAATCGCAGCCTTACAATAACCGGATTGGACATAACAGGAAAACAGCTCAGCGGTTCCTTTACGGGAAACATATTTCTTGACAGGGATATCATGCAAAGCAGACTTGCCATAAAGGGCGATATAAAAATTCCAGCGCTGGACAGGAAGGTTTCAACCACTTTAAAAGGAACGGTGTCCAAACCGATACCGGGTTTTAGATAATTTGAACGTCCCGTAATTTCTACCATGCCTTGGCGTGGGAATTCCTGTGACCTTAGTCGAGTAGTTAAATAACAAACAACAAATTACAAATATCAAATATCAAATAAATTACAATGACCAAAATCCTGCCGCGACGGGCGCGAGTACGGCGGGTCAAAACCCCACTCGCCGTGCTTGCGCACTGTCGCAGCAGGAACCCGTATATGAGGGAGCCTTTGGCTACCTTTAGCCAATGGCCGATAGCCAATAGCTAAATGTAAAGCGAAGCTTTTTTGGTCATTGAATATTGGGATTTGCCTGCCTGTGCGTGTCCGCACTTGTCTGCGTGCAACGCACAGGCAGGCGCATACAGGGGATTTATTTGTAATTTGATGCTTGAAATTTGGGATTTTATAGCAATGACATAGGGAAATTCTGTCATGACGATTAAATACCGTGTAATATTTATACTTGCGGCAATAACAGTTCTGTCCTACCTGTCTGTGGATATCTTTTACAATACAGTAGAGGCAAAACTTTCCGGATTCCAGACAAAAGAGACAGCCACCAGAAAAACTGTCACACGCAAGGCTGCAAGAAAACCGTCTCTTAATGTCTACAGGATAATTTCAGACAGAAACCTGTTCGGTTCTATTGACAAAGCAGGCGAAAAAATACAGATCAATGTTGATGAGCTGGAAGACACGGAACTGGGTCTGACCCTTCTCGGAACCGTTTCCGGCACCGGAGG
>JAYENE010000499.1:0-1863 GCA_034721935.1 Thermodesulfobacteriota bacterium | reverse complement strand
CAGCGGGAACGGCATCTACCGATACTGAGGCCTGGCCCACTCTTACATCCTCCCTGGTTTTGTCTTTATCCATGGCTCGAAAGATAAAAAACAAAGCACATAGAATAACTGCGGCAATGAAAATATAGATGAAAATTCGTTTCATTGGATCGGTTCCTTTTTGTCAGGGTTGGTATATTCTTTAAAATTATCTCCAGTCGCCAGCTCAAGCGCCGCCAGCGCAACATTATATTCAAAAAAGGGCCTGGACATGATTTGCTTCAGCGCGGCTGAAAGCCATTCGGGCATCCAGTACATCTGTATTGGTACCTACTCCAGCCTGGTAGCCGGCTCTTGACAGACGATAGGCTTCCTTAGATGTTTTAAGGGCGGCTTCTGCTGCCGCAATGTTCTTTTCCGCTTTTCCGAGATTTAAGAAAGCCTTTCGAACTTCAAGACATATCTGTTCCTCGACCTTCTTATACTCAATTTTTGCCTGATTAAGCTTAGAAGCGGCTTTTATGACCTCTGACCTGGTTTTCCCCCAGTTCCAGAGAGGAACCTCGGCGCCGATTCCAACTGTCCAGTGATAATCTCCGTTCATCTCTCTGGTATCTCCCTGAATGTACTCATAACGTCCCTCCAGGGCAACACTTGGAAAGTACTCTCCCCTGGCCGCTGCCAACCCTTGTTCAGCCGCCGCAACCTGTAATTTTAAAGAGGAAAGTACCGGCCGATTTTCAATGGCCCTTTGGGTGAATATGGCAAGATTGCCTGCTGGTTTTGGAGGGCGGTCAAGGCCCTGGGTCAAGAGAACCGGTTCCTCCAGATCGATAACCAGAAGATTTTTCAGCCCCGACAATGCAATATCAAAAGCATTGGCAGAAGCATTGAGGTTTTTTCTCGCATCCGCAAGATCCGTTTTAGTGCGAAGCAGATCGACCTGTGGATTCGCCCCCTCACGAACCAGTATAGAAACGTCATGCTCATGTTTCTCGAGGAGCTCGACGGCCTCTATAGCAACATGATGGAACGCCTCGGCTACCTCTGCGGTCCAGTAAACCCTGGTGACCTGAAAAACAATTTCCTCTTCAATACTTTTTTTGTCCTGAATGCGGGCGTCCCGTGAATACCTGGCTGCCTTGCGTGCTGCATTGAATCTCCCGCCCGTATAAATCGGCTGCCGGAGAACAACTCCGCCCTTGTAAATATCCCGCTCCATGAACGTTACAGAGGCCGGACCCAGACCAAACACCAGATCTTCATCCAGTCGTGTGTAACTTGCCTCAACACCGACAAAAGGAAGCATAGCCGACCATGCCATGGTGATATCGACATCGGCCTGAGCGAGTGTCTCTTCAATGAGGTGAATATCCAGATTTCTCTCTAATGCGATATCAATACAGTCTGTTAATGATAAATGGAGTTTTCCATTCCGTCTAAAGGGCAGAAGCATCTCGCTGCCTGAATGGGATATCCTGCTGCCGAGACCAAAAACAGTGGTGAGTTGGCTGGAAAAAGATCCGCCATCCATCGGACGGTTTTGCGCGGACATGGCTTCCGATGCCTGATACAGTTCAATCCAGAAAAGCAGGAGCAATATAACAACCAATACTTTCCGTAAATTTATCATCTTATAAAAACTCCTTTAAATTTTCAGATTCTCACGCAAAGGCGCCAAGTAGGGGCGATCCTTGTGATCGCCCTAATCATCTTTGACGTTGCCGTATCTACAGCACTGAGGGCATTGATCATTCGCCTTTTTCTAAAAATCTTTTTATTTGTTTGCGACCCTCTTTATATCCCTCGGCAATAGCCTCTTTTGCTCGATTGAATTCAAGGAACTTGAGATGACCCAAATTGGGCTGAATTAGAATGTCAGGC
>JAYENE010000498.1:0-1865 GCA_034721935.1 Thermodesulfobacteriota bacterium | reverse complement strand
TCCATCAATTTCTTGCCCTTTTAATAAAGAATTGACATTATGAACAAGATCACCTGGATTATAATTGCAATATTAAAGCATAGATAGCGATTTTATGTCAATTTTTCCGTGTAGGTTTTGCCTCCAGTCGTTTCCGCGCCGATTCAACTGCTTTGTGAAACTTTTGCTCCAGCAGTTTGCATTTTGGTAGTTCGGTCATATATTCGGCCACCTTGATACCGCTTTTATTCAGTTGTAACAGCTCTATCTGCTCACTGGTTTTCCCGGCACAGAGGATTAATCCCAGTGGTTATGACGCAATTCGCTTTCATATTTGTCTCCAGTTTTTAACCAGGAGCTGTCTGCTACTATTGTTCATTCGTCATTTTACTCTGCTGAAAATTCAGCTTCAATCTCTTCAATAGTGGGTAAACTTGATTTAAGGTTTTCAGGAATAGACTCTGTTATATGTCTTTCCCACTCGGCAACACCCATCGGTTTGGTGTATCCGGCAAGGGCGTATTTAGCCATGGTTTTGTTTTTCTCTTTTACCAGCAATAGTCCGATTGTCGGCTTGTCATCCGGGTGACGCATCAGATCATCAACTATATTCATATACATATTCAATTGACTGACATGGCCAGCTTGAAATTTTCCCGCCTTTAACTCAACCACCACATAGCAGCGCAATTTGAGGTGATAAAAAAGCAGGTCAATATAGAAATCATTATCCCCCACTTCCATATGAACCTGTCTGCCTACAAAAGCAAATCCCTGTTCAAGTTCCAATAGAAATTTTTCCAGGTGATCAATAAGCTTCTGCTCTAATTCCGCTTCTCTGCGAGGTTCAGCCGTTCCCAGAAAATCAAAAACATAAGGATCCTTGAAGATTTGAGATGCCATATTAGAATCGGCAGGAGGAAGCGCCAGTTCAAAGTTATTTATAGCGTTACCCAATCGTTTGTGAAGCTGCGTTTCAATCTGGAAGGATAAAACATCACGACTCCAGCCATTTTCTATTGTCTTTTGAGCATACCAAAGCCGTTGCTCGGGGTCTTTTAATTTGTCTAATAGGGCCAGGTTGCTGCGCCATGGAATTAGTGCAACGGTGCGTTGCACTAATTGACGATCTCTCCATGATTCAGCAAATTTGCGCATATATTTCAGGTTTCGTGAAGAAAACCCGTTCATATCCGGAAACGCTTCTTTTAGATCAAACGAAAGCCTGTCTATGACTTTTGCCCCCCAGCCCTCGGTTTGCTGTCTTTCGAGTATGGATGTCCCAATATCCCAATAGAGCATCACCATTGCGCAATTGGCAGACAGAACCGTTTTTATGCGTTCCTGTTGAATACGTTTCTTGAGTGAGGCCAGCAAATTTGCGTAGCTGTCGGGAAGATCAGTTTTTGAAAGCGGAACAGGCATGATAATCCCGTCTTTTTGTTTTACATTACGAACCTTTCGCTGTTCTGTTTCGTGCTTTTTATCTCTTTCGCGATTCATAATTCTGCCTCAATTTCTTCAATCGGGGAATCTATGGAACAAGCCTTAATTTATAAATTTATATCATCAAGAAGTGGATATTAATTTTCTTCTGCGATTTTTTTACCGCCACACGCTGCGCAAGCGCCTGTGCTGCGAGATAGCCGTAAATTTCAGTATTTGTCTAATTTGTCGAGGATGTCTCCAATCTTGCTTCAGACTCCGTCCTCATCTGCGAAAAAGGATGCGGGTTGTCCAGTCCCCAGCATATGTTGTCAGCCATAATGTTTCTCCGTAATCAGCATACATGAAACTATTTCAATGGCCTGCCTGCAAAATCGCTATCTGTTTGTTTCTGCTTGACAGTGCTGTTATACTTATATTAGAGTGTTTTAGGTCGCATT
>JAYENE010000497.1:0-1867 GCA_034721935.1 Thermodesulfobacteriota bacterium | reverse complement strand
TCCATCGGGAGATGTCTTTGACAAGGTTGACATTCTCTTTTTGGTGGATGTTTCCGGGAGTTATGGTGATGATATAACACAATTCAAGAATAAGGCTGTAGGCCTGGTAGATGTTTTTCATAGCGCAGGAAAGAACGTACAAACAGGTGTCGCAACCTTCAGCGATTTTCCCATCTCACCATATGGCAGCAGTTCTAGTGGTGATTATGCCTATATGCTTAACCAGCCGCTCACGCCTGATCCAGCCGCAGCTATTGCCGCGATCAATGGGATATCGCTCCATTTCGGGGCTGACGGGCCTGAAAGTCAGATAGAGGCACTTTACCAGGCTGCAACCGGAGCCGGACGCACCGTTGCTGATCATCCCGAGGCCGATATTGCTCCCTCCTCAGTCGGTTGGCGGTCAGGATCTTTTCCCATTATCTTCCTGGCAACAGACGCAGGATTTCATAATAGTGACTCCGAGAGCAGCTATCCAGGGGCAGGAAGAACACAAACTCTGTCTGAACTTACCAGTCGCGGAATACGAATTTATGGTCTGCAAAGCGGTGGGAATATTTCGGACGTTCTGAGCATCGTAGCCGATACAGGAGGAGAATCATTTACCCTTTCGAGAAACAGCGCCGAAATTGTTGATGCTGTTGTTGCTGCGCTGGAAGGGGCATCTTCAAGTGTTCATATCAGGCTTGTGCCAAATGGAGATTTTGCGGAATTGATTCAGTCGATTACCCCGGAAGACGGCTATCAACACGTAATGTCCGGAGAAACCAGGACATTTGATGTGATTTTTTCAAGGCATTTGTGGAAAAGGGACCCCACTGCAGATCACATTTTTTCATTACGTCTCGAAGTAGTAGCAGAGGGGGTTGCTGTGATCATGGAGATTCCTGTAACAGTTCATGTCAAGTTCAGATAACTTCATGGACGCAATTAACTGCGTCAAATATGTGTAAAGATCACCTCCCGCCCTGATGCCCCCAAGGGGGGAGGGAATCTTTCTCCAATTATGACGGAATATAACTACTCAAAGGAGGATATCGTGAGAAAACAAGCTATTGTATTATTTTGGATTCTTTGCTTTTTGCCGGTTTTATTCGCTTCGTTTGCCGGAGCAGAAGACCAGAGCCCTTGCACAGTCAGCGAAAACTATACCAGCGCGGATTCCGCAGGTTTCCACTTCGACGTGTATAATAATTTTGGTGAATATATAGGATATATCACCAGGTTGACAAATCCTGATGGTATGTGGGGTGTTTGGATAGATGGGAAAGGGGCGTTTAACAACGTTTTTGAAAGTAAAGATGCAGCATTAGCAGAAATCTGCGAACAGGCAATGGAATAACGAACAATAATTGCTTTGGCAGGTATGAGGCGGGGTCATTCGTTGAAGCGGGGGAAATGGCCCTGCCTTTTTTGTGTCAGAGAAGGTATGGCAAAGGGGCAACGATGAACAACAACTCAGAAGGGTTTGAGAAAGACTGGCTTGCCGGCGCGAATACGCAATCGTTCAATGAGAAGAAGGAGAGACCACGTCAAGAGGAGAAAAAACTGACCGGCTGGGAGGCGATGTTCGAGAAAAACATGTGTGCAAAGATGGAATTGGCGCGGGAACTGATTGATATGGGTCTTTCAAAAGAGGCTGGAGAAAGAATACTACACATGGATAGAGCTGATGGCTCATAGCTGATTGCTGATTGCTGATGGCTTATTGTCGGCTGTAACCCGCAACTCGCAACACTAAACGAGCAACGAGGTAAGCATGAAACAGGCAATTCGTTTTCCAAAGATTCTGGTCTCTGAAACCGATGAAGGTTTTGAGGGGCTGGCTGCCCTTAAATTGAAATCGATCCTCAAGGCTGATCTCCTC
>JAYENE010000496.1:0-8399 GCA_034721935.1 Thermodesulfobacteriota bacterium | reverse complement strand
GAATCGACTCGGCAGGCGGCGTAAAGCCGCCCCTACGAGAGATTTCTCATCACACGACCAACTAATTGACAAAACATCGGTAGATGCTATTGCCCGAACTTATTGAGAAGTTACAGATTCATTTTTTAATCTACTGAAACTATTATTATTTTAAAATATGTATTATTTGTTTTCAGATATAGCCCATATATGCAGCGCCAAAAAATACCGCACAACTTATTGAAATTAAAGTAGAAGTGGTTGGCCGAATATTTACAATAAATAATTATACGAATGCATATTTCATAGGAGCCAACGGCTAATTGCCAACAGCTAATCGCTTAACGTAGGTAAAAGGAATGATTCCAATATGCACAAATTAAAGGAAGGATGCTTAAAGGCTTGCTTGTTTTATATCAGTTTTTTTATTGCAACATCATTATTATTTGCATGTAAATCAAGCGTGCCTGTTCGTGAAACAGCGGCTCTGCCTTTAACTAATGGAAAACTCCTGATCTTGCCGTTTAAAGATATGTCGGCGATTTATGGGGAAAATGTCAGTCTCAGGTGCCCTTTGTGTGGTAATGTTTTTATGACCGGAGAGGTAACTGATGATGCAGAGGATATTTTAACGCAAAGCCTGGTTTCTTTGATGGAAAGCCGTAAAGGGGTGGAATTAATGCCTTCGGGCCATGCCCATGGTGTCTGGTCGGAAATGTTATCAAGAAATGAAGACAGGTTGTCAGAACGCGACCAGATATTTGAAACAGGACGTATTCTGGGCGCTGACCTAGTTATGGCAGGATATATTTACCGCTTCAGGGAACGTATCGGCGTTAAATATTCTGCTGATTCACCCGCTTCTGCGGCATTTGATGTCCATCTTGTTGATGTAAACAGCCGGCGTATATTGTGGACAGGCCGTTTTGACGAGACTCAAGGTTCACTTTTTGAAAATCTTTTTAAAATCGGCACGTTTTTAAAAAGAAAAGGAGCCTGGGTTACCGTTAACAAGATGGCTGTTTCCGCGCTCGAAGATATGCTTCAAACATTAGTAATCCTGAACACTGAACCCTGAATTCCATAAGCGCTAAGTTGTTTTTACCCAGCGGGGACTGAAAAAAAATGAACATCGAACGGATTAAAAGATGAACGTCCGACACCCGCCTGCCATGCATCACAAATGATGGTGGTATGATCATTGTCATATAGCCAAGGCACAAGGACATTCTGCCAAGGCTACCTAAAGGCATTGCGGGCAGGTCGAATTTTGAATGAAAAGAAAAAAAACAGAAGCAGGAAGACAGAACCAACAACCCTGAACCTTTGTTTCTCATTTGGTGTTTGTTTTTTTTATTCGATTTTAAAATAACCTGCCCGCCATTGCCATACATGCCGACATACAAGCAGAGTACTGTGACAGACGTTGGCAGGCGGGTTTGAGGAGCGGAGCGACATCATTATTCAATGTTCAATGTTCGATGTTGGACGTTCATCTTTCAAAATAACCCCGTATAGCATAAATGCAACCTATGAATGGTTACTATGATTATAATACCTGCAGTTGATATAAAAAATGGTAGATGTGTGCGGCTCTTTCAGGGGCAGATGGATAGCGAAACTGTTTTTTCCAATGATCCCGCGGCTATGGCCAAGAGGTGGGAGGATGAGGGGGCGGAAATTATCCATGTGATTGATCTTGACGGCGCTTTTGAGAAAAATCCGCAGAACCTGCATTCCATAAAGAAAATAATTAAGAGTATAAAAGTACCTGTTCAGGTTGGAGGCGGAATCCGTAATATTGATACTATTAAGTTGCTTCTGGACCTTGGGGTAACAAGAGTTATTATTGGAACCGAAGCGGTTAAAAATCCTCAACTGGTAAAGAATGCATGCAGGCTATTCCCGGAACAGATAATCGTTGGAATTGACGCGCGCAATGGGCTGGTCGCAATAGAAGGTTGGGCTCAGACTACTAAAATGATGGCCGTAGACTTGGCAACAAAATTTGAAGATTGCGGAGTAGCTGCAATAAATTTTACCGATATTCAGAGGGATGGAATGCAGACCGGTCCGAACATTATTGAAACCAGACATCTTGCAGAGGCTGTATCTATACCTGTGATTGCTTCAGGGGGTGTTTCAACAATAGAGGATATAATAAATCTGATTCCTTTAAAGCAGGCAGGCGTTATCGGCGTAATAACCGGCAGAGCATTATACAGCGGAACCCTTAGCCTGAGAGAGGCTATTGAAGTCTCAAAAAAATATCATTAAAACCTCAATTTATCAATCATCTCCATCCTTTCTGGCTGAACAATTATATTTTTTCTTGACAATCAAAGATAAAATGTTAATTTTAAAAGTTTAAAAAATAATATCTTAATAAATGAATATCTCCATTTAGAACCTTCCAATACTACCTACTCTTCCCCGTTCAAGGGTAATGGAGGATGCATTTCTTGGCGGTTTATATCCCAGAAGAAAAAATTAATGATATTAAAAACTCGGCTGATATCGTTGATATTATATCAGAAGTGGTAGTTTTAAAGAAGTCCGGCAAAAATTTTCTTGGACTTTGTCCGTTTCATTCAGAAAAAACCCCTTCCTTTACCGTTAGCCCGGACAAACAGATATTCTATTGCTTTGGATGTAATGCAGGAGGAAATGTTTTCAGCTTTCTTATGAAACAGCATGGCCTTTCATTTCCTGAAGCGGCAAGAATGTTAGCCAGGCGATACGGCATTGACATCCCTGTTCGAACAATGTCTTTGGAACAGAAAAGGCGAATCAGCGAAAGAGAAAGTGTGCTTGCGATAAACAGACAGGCAATGGATTTTTTCCGCTGCGTTTTGCTTGAAAATGCATCAGGGAAAAAGGCAATGAAATATTTGCTGAAACGCGGGATAAGCAGAGAGATTGTCGATGATTTTAAGCTCGGATATGCGCCTGAAGGTTGGGATAATCTTGCAATTTATTTTTCAAAAAATAAACAGCCGGATGGGCTTGTTGAGAAATCAGGATTGATTATTCCAAGAAAAGGTAAAAGCGGTTTTTATGATCGTTTTAGATCACGTATCATTTTTCCGATTTTTGATGTAAGTATGCAGGTTATCGGTTTTGGCGGACGTGTGCTGGATGATTCCCTGCCGAAATATCTTAATTCTCCGGAAACACCTGTGTACAACAAGAGCCGTTCCCTCTATGGCTTGCATACGGCCAAAGGAAAATGCAGAGAAAGTGAAACTGTTTTCATTGTTGAGGGTTATTTTGATCTTTTAGCGCTTTATCAGCACGGCATTCAGAATTCAGTCGCAACCCTTGGAACGTCGTTGACTCCTGAACATGTGCAGATTCTCAGAGGATTTATCGGAAAAAGCGGCAGGGTTGTGCTTGTCTATGATTCTGACATAGCCGGGATAAAGGCTGCTCAGAGAAGTATAGAGGTGTTTGATAAAGGATATGTGGACGCCAGTATTGTTGTATTGCCTGACGGGCATGATCCTGATTCGTATCTTTTAGAATTTGGGGCTGATCCGTTTACAAAGCTGGCGGCAGAATCAAAAGGGGTTATCTCCTTTTTGATAGATTGCGCGGTTAAAAAGCGCCTGTCTGCGCCTGTCTGTCCCGGGACGGCAGACAGGCGCGACGCACAGGCAGGTGGGCTTTCAACTGAAGGAAAAATACATATTATTTCAGATATGAAAGCGCCTTTAGCGGCTATAAATGATAATGTCGCAAGATCATTGTATGTCAAGGAACTTGCTGAACGCATTGGTATTGATGAAACAGCCCTTTTAGAGAAGGTGAGAGAAGCGCCTGCGGGAAGAAGATCGGATATAGCGAAACCTGCTGCGGATTATGTGCTTCAGAATAATGGCAACAGGCTTGAGAGGCGGATAATAGCGATGATGCTTCAATTCCCTGAAGTATTGCCGGAAGTAGATAATCGCGGACTGCTCAATCTTTTTGAAGATAATATTTTGAAATCTATTGGACAGGTTATTTTAAAGCGCAAGAACCGCTCAGTTGAGCTGGCTTCAGAACTCATGACTATTATTGATGATAAAGATAAAAGGAGTATTATAGCATCTCTGGCAATGGGAGATGATTTATGGGATCGCGACGGCTGTTTAAAGCTTATTGCGCAATTTGAGTCTAGTAAATATCGCCATGAGAGAAAGTTATTGCAGGAAATAAAGGATGCAGAAGAGCGCAATGACCATGAGCTGTTGTTCCGTTTGTTGAAGAAAAAGCAAATGCAGGCAAAAATGTCTGTAATTAGTCGATGAGTCGAGTAGTTAACCACTCGACCAGTTTCCTCTCCGAGGCGTAGGCTCTACGAGCCAGAGGCCACTCAACCACTCGACCAATATTTTGGAGGCTGGAATATATGGCAAGAGAATTGGTGATAAAGCGAAAGAACGTAAAAAGGGCTGGCAGGAAGGCATTGCCAAAGAAGGCAAATGCAGAGCAAAAAAAATTAGAAAAGGTCAACAAGAAGATATTAAAAAGCCTTATTCTAAAAGGTAAAAAGCAGGGACGCTTAACTTATGATGAAATTAATGAAGCGTTTCCCGATAATATGTTTTCTTCAGAAAAGATGGATGAAACGCTCATGATATTCGATGAACTTAATATTGAGATTATTGATAAAAAGAAAGGGAAAGTATCCGGCAGCAAAAAAAAGATAGTGAAGGAAGTGACTAAAAGTGATAATAATAAATCTATGGTAGATTTTGGCACTGTAGCTGATCCGGTTAAGATGTATCTGCGTGAAATGGGTTTTGTGACTCTTTTAAGCAGGGAAGGAGAGGTTGAAATAGCTAAGAAAATCGAAGCCGGTGAGCAGGAAGTTTTAAGAGCAATGATAGATTCGGAAATTGGAGTAAAGTATATTTTAACTATTGGAGAACGTATTAAAAATGAGGAGCTTTGCATAAAACATGTGTTAAGGGATGTTGACGAAGGAGATACATATATTGATGAAGTGTTTCAGGTTGAAAAGTTTTTAAGAACGGTCAGTTCTATTGAAAAAATAAACAAAAGAAATATAGTTTATCGAGAAAAACTTATGTCATCTGCTTTGAGCGCTGATGAACAACGTCGGATCAGGAGAAATATTACACGACGGAACAATAAAATATTCAACTCGCTAAAACAATGGCGTTTTGAAGTTAGAGTAATTGATCAGATGGAAGCAATTGTCAGTGGCCATATTGACTGGTTCGATTCGATGCACAAAAGGATAATAATGTGTGCTGATAAGGTTAATTCAACTGTTACCGAGCTTCGTCCCAATTTAAAAACACAGGAGAGGTTTGTTGAATGGGTCAGACTTCGGCGGATTGATCTGACGAAAGATGAACAGGTTTTACTTTTTACGGAACTAAAAGATATTTTGAATCAGATAGATGAGAAGGAAAAACTCATAAAGGCCGATAGGCGAACCTTAAAAAGGATTCTGTCCTGTGTTGGAGATGGACGCCGCAGGGCTAAAATAGCTAAGAGTGAGATGACAAAGGCGAATTTACGACTTGTCGTCAGTATTGCCAAAAAATATACAAACAGAGGATTGCAATTTCTGGATCTGATCCAGGAAGGAAACGTAGGTCTTATGAAGGCGGTTGATAAATTTGAATATCGCCGTGGTTATAAATTCAGCACATATGCCACATGGTGGATACGACAGGCTATAACCCGGGCGATTGCGGATCAGGCCAGAACAATCCGGATTCCGGTCCATATGATTGAAACTATAAATAAGCTTATCCGAACCTCAAGATCCCTGATTCAGGAGCTGGGACGAGACCCTAAACCTGAGGAGATAGCTGAGAAAATGGAAATTCCCATAGAGAAGGTTCGCAAGGTTTTAAAGATTGCAAGAGAACCTATTTCGCTTGAAACTCCCATTGGGGAAGAAGAGGATAGCCATCTCGGTGATTTCATAGAAGATAAAAAATTCGCGCTTCCTTCGGATGCCGCTGTAAACCTGAACCTTGCGGAGCAGACAAGAAAAGTTCTTGCAACGTTGACTCCGCGTGAAGAGAAGGTGCTGCGCATGCGATTCGGGATAGGGGAAAAAGCTGATCATACACTTGAAGAGGTAGGACAGGATTTTACCGTTACGCGTGAGAGGATAAGACAGATAGAGGCCAAAGCCTTGAGGAAATTGAGACATCCGACCAGAAGTCGTAAACTGAAAAGTTTTATTGAAACGTAGGAATTGAGGGAATAAAATCATCAGCGCTTGACAAAATAATTTTCTGAAGTTAAAAAGCTGTTTTGATATAAACCGCAAGTAAGGGTTCGTTCAAAAATAAGTTCGCAATTTTAAGTGTTGAGGCGCCCGGCCGGCAAGGCGCGAAAGCGCAGGAATATCAGGCATATTCCGAGCTTTCGCAACACAGCCAGGCGGGATGCATCGGCGCGTAAAATGTGAAGTTATTTTTGAGCGAGCCCTAAGTCCTTGTGGGCCCATAGCTCAGCTGGAAGAGCCACCGGCTCATAACCGGTAGGTCCCTGGTTCGAACCCAGGTGGGCCCATACATATGTTTTGATCAAGGCGTGGGGATGAGTAACCACGCCTTTTTTTACGATTGGTTGCACCTAAATTGAGCGATCAGCAGTTAGCTATTAGCCGTTAACCTTTGAATTTTAAAGTTTTTTTTCTTATGAAAAATTATCAACCAACAAATGAAAGCAAGATTTATCGTAACACTTTAGCTTTTTGAAAATAAATGCGCTTCAGGTATAATCAAATTTAAACCAGGAAAAACTCACGAATAAAAAATCGTAAAGAAAGAACTTGCCATAACTATAAAGAAATAGTGGTAACTTAACCAAAGAATTAGACAAAAATGGCATTTTAAACCTAATTCTTTCTTAACGATTTCTAATTCCTTCAAACAGTTTCCTGCTTTAAATCTGATCACACCCGAAGCTTGATTTCAGATGGTTTGTTGCATAACGCTAAAGTATTACGATTTATCGTAACTTTTTAAAATCATTTAGCTAATAGCTAATTGCTAACAGCTAATTGCTTATTTTACAGATAGTTCGTTAGCCTATTTACTATGCCAGCAATAATAGCCGATATTATTAAGATAATGGAAAACATTGCCCCATCCTGTCTTGCCGAAGAATGGGACAATGTCGGGCTACAGGTCGGGCAAAAGGACTGGCCTGTACGAAACATACGGATTGCTTTGGATCCTCTCCCAAATGTTGTGGCTGCTGCCTGCAGAGAGAAGGTTGATCTTTTAATTACGCATCATCCGTTGATATTTAAGCCTTTAAGTTCTGTCGATTTCAGCGCTCCGGTTGGGGCAATAATCAATATGGTGTCTAAGCACAAAATGGCCATATTTGCGGCGCATACTAATCTTGACAACGTAACAGACGGTTTAAATGATATTCTTTCTTATCGGATTGGACTTAACAATCTGAAAGTACTCGGAGATATTAGAGGACCGAAAGACTGCGAGGGGCTTGGCCGGATTGGAGATCTTGTTAGAAAGACCAAACTTGCATCCTTTGCCCTGGAAATTAAAAAAAAATTAGGTCTTAATTATATTAAAGTCGCAGGGAAACCGGATCTGTCTGTAAAGAAAGCCGCTTTATGCACGGGGAGCGGTTCAAGCCTGATAAATAATTTTTTTGCGTCCGGCGCTCAGGTATATATTAGCGGGGATCTTCGGTATCATGATGCAAGGGCAGCAGAAGCAGCAAATTTAGGCATTATCGATATCGGCCATTTTGCATCAGAGCATTTAATTGTTGAAGTACTTGCCGGGAGGCTTAGAGAGATTATATCCAAAACCGGAGTTGATGTTAAAGTTGAGGCGTGCGAGTCTGAAATTGATCCGTTTGTGATTTTGTAATGGTTCACGGTTCAAGGTTCAAAGGTTATAGCCTACTTTACATGGGTTCAGGGTTCATGGTTCACGGTTCGGGGTTTACAACTTTTGAACCTTGAACCGTGAACTTTCTTTATTGCCATGCTATCTTTTTATGTAACATTTTAGCTTTTTGAAAAGATGACCGCTTCAAGTATAACTAAATTTAAACCAGGAAAAACTCACGTATTAGAAATCGTAAAGAAAGAACAAGCCATAATAAAAATAATAATTGTGACAAGTAAGACGATTTTTTATAAATAACGATATCGTATCAGGTTCTTTCTTAACGATTTCTAATACATTCAAACAGTTTCCTGTTTTAAATTTAATCACACTTAAAGCTCGATTGCAGATAATTTGTTGCATAAGGCTAAAATATTACCTTTTTATTAATACCTAAGTTGAGCGATTTATTGCGAAGATATGTGCCGAGATCTTGATGCATAAGGGTTTGCGAAAACCACAGGCATACCCGTGGATATGTCGAGGATTTTTGCGAATCCTTGATGCGCAAGAGAT
>JAYENE010000495.1:0-1878 GCA_034721935.1 Thermodesulfobacteriota bacterium | reverse complement strand
ATGCGTCGATCCATCCCGCATGGCTGCGTTGCTCGTCGGTTAAATAGCCTGCTATTCGCCCTTCTCGCGCCTTGCCATACTGGCGCCTCAACACCTGAAAATGTAAATTTATTTTTGGGCGAACCCTTACAACTTAAAAGCCTTACCTAAGCAGTGCCGCAGGAGGAAATCGTGCGTGATTATACGAAAATCAAAGATTGATATATTACAGCCTACAGCTTACAGCTTACAGCCTAACCAACCTGCATCTTCCAAAGGCTTTACCCTGATTGAACTCAGCGTGGTCGTATTTCTCATCGGACTGATGCTCCTCATCGCCGTCCCGAAAGTGCGTGACACGATGCTCAACGACGGGCTGGAAACAACAGTAAACCACCTGTCCGGCACAGCAAGGGAGCTGAGAAGCGATGCAGTCCGCAACCAGGTTGATTATATCCTTCATCTGGATATTGACAACGGCCTTATCTGGACACACAGCGCGGATATGACACCGGAAGCAAAGGATGAGATAAAAAAACGCGCCTTCAAGCTTCCGGGGGAAGTAAAAATCACAGACATCCGCCTCTCCGAAAAGGAAAAAATCACAGACGGCGAGGCCCTGATCAGATTTTCAAAAAAGGATTATATGCATCCTGCTGTTGTCCACCTTGCGCAAAAAGACCAGTGCTTTACCCTGGTCTTTGAGCCTTTCCTGAGTTCTGTCAGGACCTACGATAAATATATTGATTTGGGAAGCTGAGGGGGATGTCCTTAAATACTCAAATAACTCAATCGTTTAGATGACAACCTGCTTCTTTCGCTATCTTCTCGCCTCTTTTTACTGCGTAGCTCACCGCAGCAAGTGTCATGTCAAGTCTTTTTGACAAATCCGCCATTGAAATCCTAAGCTCAATCGCACACCAATAACAGAGTAAATCCCTGGCCCGGACCCTGTTCCTTTGCCGTCCTCTTCCGGTTATATAATCCTTCTCCAGATTAAATAGCGAAGAAACTCTTTCAGCAACCTTTTCAAAATTAATGCCGCGGCTTTTCAGTCGATATTTCCGGGAAAAATTCTCATTTGCCTCAGAAAGCACATCCATTACAAAATCGCTCTCTCCCAATATCCGTTGATCGCTCTTTATACGATCCTGTCCACCAAGCCTCATCTTTTTGACTTCATCTCATCCCCAAGGCTCCTGATCAAACCACCGCCTACCAGCTCAGGACGTCTTCCCATGGAAATTCCCTTTTCAACATACGATCGATATTCTTTTCGAGCTTCACCGATCCTTTTGCCAAAAAATCCCAGAACATATCCAATATCCTGCCACTGTCTTTTTTTCTTTCCCATCAATGCACTATGCCCGCAATAAGAATAGCGATCCAGTTCCTTTAAATCTGTTACTATCTTCGCCATCAAGGGATTCACCCTGTTAAATAGGGTTCCCTCCGGGAAATTTAACAGGGTAAAAATGAATATACCGGACCAATTCCTGAAAATAGCGATCTTCCTGGCATATGACCGATTTGTATCTGTTTTGGAAAAGTTGACCATGCCTGCCCTGTTAGGAAACTCTGACAGGGGCGCCTGTGCCTTTTGTTATAAGACACCGCATAGCCTGTAAGCAATCTTCTCATCAGCCCGGCAATACCATGGGGGCCGCTTTGAAACAAACAATGGGCGTGATTTGATAAAAATGACCATGCATAGCATTGGGTCCTGGTTTCAGGCAGGAGAATAGATAGCCGTTCGATGATATTTTCGCGATCCTTATCATCATTGAATATCTTACAGCGCTCTATTCCTCTGATCATGATATGATGCAAGAGGCCGGGAGTGTCTAATCTCGCTCTTCTAGGCATAGTCGCATGCATATCAGCAGGAACACTCAATGT
>JAYENE010000494.1:0-27119 GCA_034721935.1 Thermodesulfobacteriota bacterium | reverse complement strand
TTTTTTGATATTTTGATGAAAACAATTCCCAAATTTTGAATAAACACTCTGTCTCTTAAAAGAGACTCGTAAATAAAGCCAATTTTTTAAATGAGTTGGGGAAGTTATTTCGTCCACGTTCCTAAGCAACCTGAATAGTGACTATACGTTATGAATTCATAAAAAGTCAAAAAACCATAAAAAACGATTCCGCTTTTGCGGTATCAAAAGGTGAATTATAATGCTTAGATTAATGCGGAATTATGCCAGTAGCTGGTTGATCAAGGTTATATTAGGAGCAATTGTTATTGTTTTTGTGTTCTGGGGTGTTGGAAGCTTTCGTGCTCAGAGGGGAGGCAGGGTTGCCCTCGTCAACGGAGATTCTATTACCATGGAAGAATACAAAGAGGAGTACAACAACCTTATCGAGCAGCTACGTCAAAGATTTGGCAACAGATTAAATGATGAAATGATAGAGATGCTTCAGGTAGAAAATCAGGCTTTAAACCGGCTTATAGACCAAAAACTCTTGCTTCAGGAAGCTGTCAAACTCGATTTTCGTGTTTCAGATGACGAGCTTGCCGCAGCTATCAGGGAAATAAAAGCATTTCAAACATCCGGAGTATTTGACAGGCGCCTTTATAGAAATATTTTAAGTCGCCACGGCTTGACCCCTGAGCAGTTTGAGGTTAGCCAGAAAGGGTTTATGCTGATAGAAAAGTTGAGATCATTTTTGCTTGGCAATCTCAAGGTCTCAGACGGAGAGGCCATGGAATGGTTCAAATGGAGGAATGCATCGGTAAATATAGATTATATTCTGCTCGAACCGGGCAGATATAAGGATATCAATCCTTCTGCTGAAGACATTAAGACTTTTTTTGTTGATCATAAAGAGTCATATAAAACAGAACCCATGATAAAAGTTCGATTTTTATGTTTTGATCCGGATAATTACAGACCAAAGGCCATTGTTTCCGATCAAAAGATCCAGGATTATTATGAAGCACACCAGGAAGAATTTAAAACAGATAAAACTGTTGAAGCTCGGCATATACTCATAAAGGTCGACGAAGATGCCGGCAGGGAAGCTGTTGAAAAGGCAAAAAATAAAGCCCTTGATATCCTGCAGATGGCCAGGGAGGATAAAGATTTCGCCGAGCTGGCCGGACAGTATTCCGAATGCCCCAGTAAAGACCATGGAGGACACCTTGGCGTATTTAGAAAGGAGGCCATGGTTAAGCCATTCGCGGATAAAGCTTTTTCCATGAAGACCGGAGAGATCAGCCTGCCAGTTCGCACAAGATTTGGGTGGCATATTATAAAGGTTGAAAAAATCAACGAGGGATCGATTATTCCCATTGACGAAGCAAAAAAAGTAATACGCAAAAAACTTATTGATGAAGAGGCAAAAATTCTTGCTTATGAAGAAGCGGAATCGGTTTATGATACTATTTTTGAAGGGGGTGACCTGGTAAAGGCCTCCAATGAACGAGAACTCAAGTTGCAGACAACAGATTTTTTTACAATAAAAGGCCCGGATAAGGGCATGAAAAACCGCGAAAAGTTTGCATCTGCTGCTTTTAATCTTTCGGCCATGGAGATCAGCGATATACTGGATTTTGAAGATGGATATTACATCCTTCAGGTGATGGAAAAAAATCCCGGGGAAATACCTGAATTAAAAGATGTGGAAAAAAAGGTCATGGCAGCCTTGATAAAGGAAAAACAGGATGAAAACGCTAACAAGGATGCAAATGAGTTTCTGTCTGGTTTAAAAAAAGGCAAATTGATGAGCGCGCAGTGTGCAAAATATGGTTTGAAATTAAGCAGCACCGGTTTTTTTAAGCGGAATGAGCCTATTCCTGATATTGGATCAGAGAGAGAAATTATTGAAGCTGCTTTTAAACTTTCGAACAAAATAAAATTGTCGGAAAATGTAATCAAAGGAAAGAAAGGTTATTACGTAATCAGCTTCAAGGAGAGAAAAGAGGCTGATCCAGAAAAGTTTGTCAAAGAAAAAGCAAGTATAAAAGAAGGATTGCTGCGCCAAAAAAGAATTAAAACATTTGATGAATGGCTGACGCAAATAAGAAACAAAAGCAACATTTCCATTGAAAAGGATTTTTTAAAACAATCATAAAGGATTTTTTGTAACATTTTAGCTTTTTGAAAAGATGACCGCTTCAAGTATAATTAAAGCTCGATTGCAGATAATTTGTTGCATAAGGCTAATATATTACGATTTTTTTACTTTGCAATCATTGCTCTTATCATATCGCCTGCGTTTTCAACGTGATCTGGTATGGAGCCGATTATTTCAACTAATCTCATCAGATGAAATACTGAAACAGGGTCTAAATCAATCTCAAAAATTCTTTGCTTGAGCCGGGCTTCCACAATATCCGCTTCATGTTCCTTGATGCGTGTGCTCCGGATGATTTCCTTGACTAAATTCCGCTGGATTTCATTAAATGTTTCAAAATACTTTTTTGCTTCTAATACCATTGTGCACATTTCCTCGACAGAGTTAATACTTGAGTGAATCAGAAGCATGAGATCTTTTTTAAGCTCTTCTGGAATTCCCGGTTCAGGTTTGAAAAAAATCCAGTCAAGAGCATCTTCTACTCTGTCAGGAACTGTATCCTGTTCTTTTATATATCTGAACAGTTCAAATTTCTCAATACACATCATGGTTCCTTTTGGCAGGTTTCCGCGTATGCTTCGCTTGATGTCATCCGCCTCAGTTTCCAGGCTGGTAACTTTTTCTCTGAGTTCTTTAAAAGCCATACATTCTTTTGAAAAATAACACTCCATGGCCTGTTGAAAAGCCAACGCACATTCATTTACCTTTTCCGCGTGTTTGAGAAGGCCGCCAAAGGGTGATTTAATAAACATTGATAATAAAGGTATGCGCATAATTATCTCCTTTATAGAATGAATTGAAGTATTTTAAAAATTATCATGGTGGTTATGGCAGAAATTGGCACGGTCACAACCCAGTAAAGCATAATTTTTATGATTATTCTAAAGTTTACCGCTTCTATTCCACGTGCAAGTCCTACACCCAGCACGCCGCCGACTGCGGCATGAGTCGTGGAAACAGGAAGCCCCATTTTTGAGGCAACAAGAACGGTTGTTGCAGCGGCAAAATCGACAGAAAAACCGCGAGTATTTGTAAGGGTTGTAATTTTCTTGCCGACAGTTTCCATGACCCTGGCGCCGGCCATAGCAATCCCGAAGGCAATTCCTATGCCTCCAAAAAGGAGTAGAAAAACAGGCACAGGCACCTCAGCGCCAACATTGCCTGTCTTTACCAGGAAATAGATTACAGCGAGCGGACCAATTGCGTTAGCCACATCATTTGCGCCTTGAGCCAGCGCAACATAGCAGGATGTTCCGATCTGGATGCGTTTGAAGATCGCTTCTGCTCCGGCTTTCCTATTCCGGATAAAGCGGCTTAAAAGTTTCATCCCCGCAAACCCGAAAATAATCGCTATAATAAGCGAAAGAAACAATGCAGTCAGATTTCCCATTGCGAATGTTTTGCCAAGCGGTGTTTTAAATACAAATGATAAAATAACTATAAAAACCGTGATGCCAATAAAAAACGGTGATAATTTAAGAGACCATACAAATGGATCCTTTTTGGAAAGTATTATTTTTACAATGAGTTTAAACATTACAAAGGCGATGATAAGACTGAAGACCGGAGATATGATCCAGCTCAATACAACAGCCGCGAGTTTACTCCATTTGACAACTGAGAATCCTCCTGCCATTATTCCAAAACCGATCATGGCGCCTACAATAGAATGCGTAGTAGATACAGGAAGAGATTTCCAGGTGGCAAAACTCACCCACAGAGCGGCAGACAGCAGAGCGGAAAGAGCGCCGATAAGCGCGATATGCGGATCAACAAGAATTTCTGTCGAGACAATGCCTTTACGGATTGTGTTTGTGACATGAGATCCGATAAATACGGCGCCGACTACGTTCAGCATTCCAGCAATAAAAACTGCCTGGCGAATAGTAATAGCCTTTGCACCGACAGCAGAAGCCATGGCATTGGCGACATCATTTGCGCCTATGTTCCAGGCCATATAAAAGCCTAAGATGTAACCGGCAATCAGGATATAATATTGTGTTGACATTATTAGTTACAGCGGAAAATCTTCAATAAGATGATGGATACCTGTTGAAATAATTTTGCATAAGTTTTATCCATTGTCAATTATTAGTTCTTCTTTTTGTTGACTTGTGATAATGCACATGTTATGAATTACTTAAATGGGAGTTTTCAACATACTGCAGAGGGTCTATTTTTTTCACACACAAAGAACTTTTCAATTACTTAATTTTAAGGAGGGATATTTACATGAAGAAATTGGAGACTCAATTAAAAACGATATCTAAGTCTCTTGTGTCGCTTTCTAAGCAGGTTGATAAAATTTCGACGCAGATAAACAAACTGCAAACGCCTGAGGCAACTGCTGCTGCTAAAAAGATAAAAACCACTGCAGCAAAGGCAAAAAAACCAGATATAAAGAAAGAAACCCCAAAGCAGACGACCGCCCTTGAAGCAGTATTTGACGTAATTAAAAGAAGCAGAAACGGGGCAACAATTCCCAAGCTGAAAGAAAAAACCGGCCTTGTTTCAAGGCAGCTCAGCAATGCTCTTTACAAGCTTGCAAAGAAAGGGCAAATTATCGCAAAGGAACGCGGCGTTTATATTAAAAAATAATAGTTGACCGGTTTTTTAAAGTTTTCTGTTTATTTTTTGTCGAGTCCTTATGTAAAAACAAAAAGCCTTTAGCCTGCCATGCATATCATAGCAGGCATGCTAAAGGCTTTTTGTTTTTGAGAGAGAAGAGAAGCAATCTAAACGGCCATGGTTTAAGATATTATAACCTAAATTGAGCGATTTTTGGCTCGATCTGCACTGATTTCTTGCGCATCAAGGATTCGCGAAAATCCTCGACATATCCACGGGTATGCCTGCGGTTTTCGTAAACCCTTATGCATCAAGATCTCAGCACATTTCTTCCCCAAAAATCGCACAACTTAGGTATAAAAAACGTTCAGATATCTATCCCCTTCAGGATGTATGGATCTGGCAAAGTCTTGAAGCCCTGTCTAAATCAGCTCGTTTTAGTCGCATTATTAAATTAGAGGGGTAAGGCAATGGGGACATCCCCGCAGGTTTTCTCAGCAGCCCTCAGGAATAAATATTATTGTAGGAGCTTTAAATGCAAAGTTATATAAATCGCATTGTTCGTGCTGCCAAGCTCGATGTTAATCTATATGAAGAGGTTGAGGGTGATAAAGGAGCAATGGGCCAGGCCATGGGAGTTGTTGTTCTTTCCAGTATAGCAGCCGGCATAGGAACAATAGGAACAATAGGAGTAAAGGGAATCATTATCGGCGCGATCATAGCGCTTATTGCCTGGTATGCCTGGGCATATATTACATATTTTGTAGGCGCTAAAATCCTTCCTGAGCCGCAGACCAAAGCCCATCCTGGTGAACTATTGCGAACCATCGGATTTGCAAGCTCTCCAGGATTAATTAGAGTATTTGCTGTTATACCTGGAATAGCTGGAATAATTTTTCTGATCACTTCGATTTGGATGTTAATAGCCATGGTTATTGCTGTAAAGCAAGCTCTTGATTATCAGAGCACACTGCGAGCTGTGGGTGTCTGCATCATTGGCTGGGTCATTCAAACAATAATAATTATGATTCTGTTTTCTGTTTTAGGAGGCGGTTATTCAAAGCCTGTTTAATTCTGTTGATGGGAATGACGGTTCAGGCAATATGATATTTCGCTTCATGTGGTTAGAAAGAACTTCAGATTTTCAAGCTATTTGGCTGTGTTAATGCTAAGACCTAAATTGAGCGATTTTTGGCTCGATCTGCACTGATTTCTTGCGCATCAAGGATTCGCGAAAATCCTCGACATATCCACGGGTATGCCTGCGGTTTTCGTAAACCCTTATGCATCAAGATCTCAGCACATTTCTTCGCAATAAATCGCTCAATTTAGGTAGGATTATTTTATTGTTTTTATGTTGATATTCTGATAAAAAATTTAGTTAGATTGATTTGGCAGATCGTAATAAAATAAAAAGACCATTTTTAAGGCTGTCGAATATATTATGGATAAGAACAAATGATGAACAAAAAGACAGGATCTATCGATTTTTACGGCAGGTTATGGAAATTATTTGCGTCAGTAAGACTAACCGTTGTGGTTCTTTTGTCACTGGCTGTTACTTCTATTATCGGGACGATTATTCCTCAGAATAAGAGACCTGATGAATACCTGAATGAATATGGTGAATCTCTTTATAAAATATTATCAGCCTTTGATATTTTTGATATGTATCATTCATGGTGGTTTCAGTTGCTGCTTCTTACGCTGACAATTAATATCGTTGTCTGCTCAATAAACAGGTTTCCTGCCTTGTGGAAGATATTATCGGTTAAAAATCCTTTTTTTAATGTTTCAAAATTCAGGAATCTTTCTGATAAAGAAGAATTTATTGACAACCGTTCACCAGAAGACTTGAAAAGGATATATGTGCCGATTGTTTCCAGAAGCTTTGGATACAAAAGGATTGAAGAAACTGACAACGGGTTTTGTGTTTTTGCTGAAAAAGGACGCTGGACCCGCGCCGGTGTTTATGTTATTCATTTTAGTGTTATTATGTTGCTGATCGGCGGTCTGATAGGTTCGGTTTTCGGTTTTAAAGGATTTGTCAATATTCCTGAAGGTAAAACAATTAATAGTATCAGACTGTATACTACCGGCGAAGTACAGAAATTACATTTTAAAATCAGGTGTGATGATTTTAATATCAAATTTTACGATTCTGGAATGCCAAGCGAATACCGATCAACCTTAACCATTCTTGAACAGGGAAATGCTGTATTAACAAAGGACATTATCGTAAATGCCCCTCTTCGTTACAAGGGTATAAATATTTTTCAGTCTAATTATGGAACGCTTCCGCCAAAAGAAATTACATTAAATTTTAAAAGTGTGTCAACAGGCGCTGGATATACTAAAAAGGCAAGTGTCGGGCAGCAGCTTGATTTGCCGGAAGATATGGGGCAATTACTTATCAAGGGCTACAGGAACTCATTCAATTTCAGAGGTTATAATCTTGGGAGGACTTTTATAGGCATTCTTACCCCTGATAACGGAAGTCCTGTTAATATCATAATGCCTTTGCGTTTTCCCGAGTTTGACAAGATAAGAAAGGGCAATTTGCTTATTTCTGTGGCAGATTATAATCATAAATATTATACAGGGTTACAGGTAACCAGAGATCCCGGGGTCTTAGTGGTTTATTCAGGATTTGTAATAATGATTATCGGATGCTTTGTAACCTTTTTTATGTCTCATCAAAGAGTTTGTATTGAAATAAGCAAGAGCGGAAAAAGCAGCAGGATTATGGTATCCTGGACAGCAAACAAAAATAAGCTTGGAATGCAAACCAGGATAAAGAAGCTAACGAAAAGCCTGGGTAAGTGTTAGGTGTTAAGTGTTAGGTTGTAAATATTCGGCTAACCCCTTCTGTTGTTATTTCAGAAGCTTACAAGGGGTAATTATGAGCATATCGAACATTATTGCGTGACTATATTTACATGTTCCAAAAGATTCATGTAATTTCTCAATAACCTCTGGCGATATTCGGAATTACAGCCGTAGGGGCGGGTTTATCCTGCCAGAATCGACTCGGCAGGCGGCGTAAAGCCGCCCCTACGAGAGATTTCTCATCACACGACCAACTAATTGACAAAACATCGGTAGATGCTATTGCCCGAACTTATTGAGAAGTTACAGATTCATTTTTTTAACCTACTGAAACTATTATTACTTTAAAATATGTATTATTTGTTTTGAGATATAGCCCATATATGCAGCGCCAAAAAATACCGCACAACTTATTGAAATTAAAGTAGAAGTGGTTGGCGAAATATTTACGTTAGGTTAAAGCAAATGTCTGTTTACTCATACACCTAACACCTAACACTTGATGAATTCGGCTTTTTACGAATTCATCGATATTTAAGGATTAATAATGAACAGTTCGAATTTGTTATCAATTGCAACATTTATATATGGCGTGGCGGCATTTTTATATATTGTTTCCTGGGTTTTTAAGAAACAGTTGCCCGGCAGGATTGCCACATGGATAGCTATAATTGGTGTTGTCGACAATACCGGGGGTATTGCTTTGCGATGGATTGAATCTTACAGGCTTGGAATAGGTCATGCTCCTCTTTCAAATATGTATGAATCTCTTGTCTTTTTTGCGTGGACTACCGGAGTTATATATCTTGTAGTTGAGCAGACATATAAAAACAGGATAATAGGAGCCTTTGCAACCCCTCTTGCCTTTCTGGCCATGGCTTACGCCTCACTTTCCCCAAACATTAATGATCGTATACAGCCCCTGATTCCAGCATTAAAAAGCAACTGGCTTATTGCCCATGTAATCACCTGTTTTATTGGATACGCTGCCTTTGCAATCGCTTTTGGCGTAAGCCTCATATATCTTTTTAAACAAAAAACAGGGGGCAAAACCGGTTTGCTTAATCATTTCCCGGATTACAGGATCCTGGATGAATTAACGCATCAAATGGTAACCCTTGGTTTTTTATTTCTGACAGTCGGAATAATAACAGGGGCTGTGTGGGCTAATTCAGCCTGGGGGACTTACTGGTCATGGGATCCAAAGGAGACATGGTCTCTGATAACCTGGTTTGTTTATGCAACACTGTTGCATGCAAGGATGATGAGAGGCTGGGAAGGAAAGAAAATCGCCTATCTTTCCATAATAGGATTTATGGCCGTTATATTTACATATTTTGGCGTGAATCTTTTGCCAGGTTTGCATAGTTATGGACAGGGATAATAATTTTTTCTTGACAAAAATGATATTTATAGATAAAGGTTCAAAAATTACTTATTAAACAGGATATCTTTGTCATTAACTAAAACTTTACGGAGTTTCCATGAGTACATCAGATGATAAAGCTAAAGAGGTTTCAGAAGAAGCTGTCGATCAGGTAGAAACAGCATCACCCCCGAAAGTAAACGAGAAAAAACAGGATAATGGCTTTTTAGGGTTCACTATCCTGTTTTTTATTATAGGGCTTGTGGGAAGTCTTGCGGTTGGATGGTGGATTTTCCCGAAGCTTCTCTATTCTCAAAAAAAGCAGCCGATTGATTTCAATCATGCTCTTCATGTTGACACTGTTGGGGGGTGTGAAAGCTGTCATTATTTCCGTGAAGACGGCTCCTTTTCCGGAGTGCCGAAACTTGCGCAGTGCATTGATTGTCACGAAGAGGCGCAGGGAGAAGACCCCGAGGAGTTCAAGTTCGTCGAGGACTATGTGGCAAAAGAAAAGGAAGTCCCCTGGCTTATTTATTCGAAACAGCCTGATTGTGTATTTTTCTCCCACGTAGCTCATGTCAAGATGGGAGAAATGGATTGTGCCATATGTCACGGACATATCGGCGAATCAACGCACTCAAGGGTTTACGAAGAAAATAAGCTTACAGGTTACAGCCGTGATATCTGGGGAAAAAACATCGCGGGACTCAAGAAGAATACCTGGGACCGGATGAAAATGGATGATTGCGTTGAATGTCATGCAGAAAACAAAGCGGTTCCAAAAACAGTCGAGAGACTTCCATGGCCTATAAGCTGGATGCCTCGACCTTATGAAAAACCAGCGAGTAGTCAGGTAAGAGTTCATATAGAAAAGGATGCATGTTTTGTATGCCATAAATAGGCTGATAACTTCATTAGTTTATTAGCAATATTTTAAGGGGTAGAATCTTATGAAGGTAGGTAGAAGAAGTTTTTTATCATTGATAATCGGCGGTGCAGCCGGCACAGCCCTTTCACCATTGCCGTTCAAGCTGATGGATGACTCTTCGATATGGACACAGATGTGGCCATGGACTCCTGTGCCGGAGGATGGAGAGGTCAGTCATGTAGATTCTATATGTACACTTTGCCCCGGTGGTTGCGGTATTACTGTTCGCAAGGTCGCAACAATGTACGGGGATCGGGCAATTAAAATAGAGGGTATGAAAGGGTACCCTGTAAATGATGGCGGCATATGTGTTCTGGGCCTATCCGGCCTTCAACTGCTTTATGGCCCCACGCGCGTCAAAACCCCACTAAAAAGGACAGGAGCGAGAGGCGAGGGAAAATGGAAGAAAGTTTCCTGGAATGAAGCCATTGCAGAGGTTGTAAAAAAACTTGGAGAGTTAAGAAAAAAAGGCAAGTCCCACACTGTTGCCTGTATTTCCGGCGCTGATCGCGGAACAGTGGCTCAGCTTTTAGGAAGATTTTTGACGGTATATGGTTCTCCAAACTTTATACGCATTCCATCGATTCAGGACTCATACGAACTTACAATGTATCTTATGCAGGGTGTGCAGTCTTCAGTTGGATTTGATGTTGAAAATGCCGATTTTGTTTTGAGCTTTGGAAGCGGGTTAATAGAGGGCTGGGGTTCGCCGGTGCGTATGATCAAGGCAAATAGTGCGTGGAAAGAACGGGGCAAGGTGGTGCAGATCGAACCTCGCCTGTCCAACACGGCTGCCAAGTCGGATAAATGGATTCCCATAAATCCGGGAACAGAAGTTGCTCTGGTTTTGGGTATTGCTCATGTAATTATCCAAAAATCGCTGTATAGCACTAATTTTGTTAATAATTACTCTTCTGATTTTGAAGAATTCAAGCAGATTGTGCTTAATGAATTCAGCCCTGATGATGTCGCAAAGATTACCGGTGTATCCGCGTCTACAATAGAATCTTTGGCTAAAAGCTTTGCGCGCGCATCAAAACCGCTGGCGGTTTGCGGTCGTGGCCATGGAGAAACACCGGGCAGTCTAAATGAATTTATGGCCGTGCATGCCTTAAATGCACTTGTCGGCAATATCAATAAAAAGGGAGGTGTCTGGGCTGTTCCGGATCCTGATTATATAAAATGGCCTGATGTAAAAATGGATCGCGTTTCCGCAGATGGTATGCGGAAGGCTCGTATTGACGGCGCAGGAAGCAAAAGATATCCGGATGTAAGATATCTGTTAGACAGGTTGCCCGACGCTATTAATTCCGGGAAAGATTATCCAATAGAGGCTCTTTTTGTTGCAGGCGCCAATCCCGTTTATACAATACCTGACAGCAATGCGGTAAAAGAGGCATTTAACAAGGTGCCGTTTGTTGTAAGTTTTTCCTCATATATGGATGAAACCGCTGCAAATTCCGATCTTATCCTTCCGAACCATGTTTTTCTTGAACGCTATGAGGATGTGCCAGCGCCGGTTGGATTGCAAAAACCGATTATAGGCCTTTCAAAGCCGGTAGTAAAGCCACAGTTTAATACAAAACATCTGGGCGATGTGATACTTCTTATAGCAAAATCATTTGGCGGCAGAATAGGAGATGCTTTTCCCTGGGAAAGCTATGAAGCTTGCCTAAAGGAAACACTGGGAAATAAATGGGATAAATTAATTAATGATGGATTCTGGTCTGATTCTAATTTCAGACCTGCGGCCTGGGAAAATGCATTTAGTACACCTTCCGGAAAATTTGAGTTTCTTAATAAGGGCAAGGCAGAATCAATAAAGATTGAAGGGGATAAGCAGTCTTATCCTCTTATACTCATACCGTATGATTCCATGAGGCTTGCAAGCGGTTGTATTGGAGATCCGCCCTTTGTCATAAAAACTGTAGAGGATACTGTCCTTAAGGGCAAAGAGATCGTTGTCGAAGTTAATCCAAAAACAGCAAAAGAATTTGCTGAAGGCGGGTATGCAATTTTGAGCACTCCAAAAGGTCAGGCAAAGGTCAGGATTCATCATTTTGATGGAATTATGCCCGGCATTGTGGCTATGCCCAGAGGGCTGGGACATACAGCCTATGACGAGTACCTCGCTGATAAGGGCATTAATTTTAACGAACTCATCGGTCCGGTCGATGATCCTGCTTCCGGTCTGAACGCAGCCTGGGGAATAAGGGCCAAGCTGACAAGAGCATAAATCAAAGGATGGGGTTTTGATGAAAGAACAGCACAAACACACAAAAGCCAAAAAGTATGGGATGGTCATAGATCTTGATAAATGCACCGGATGCGGAGCCTGTATGGCAGCCTGTATGTCTGAAAATAACGTTCCTTTTAAAAAGGACGAATCAGACAAGCTCCTCAGCATCACATGGATGCGTGTTTACAAGTTGACAAATGGCAAAAAATTTCCTGAAGCCGATATATGCTATCTTCCCAGACCATGTATGCATTGCGAGGGAGAGCATGGTCATGCGCCATGCGTATCTGTTTGCCCGGCGTGTGCTACCGACTATAGCCATGAAACAGGGATTGTCAGCCAGATTTATACGCGTTGCTTTGGATGCAGGTATTGTATGGCGGCCTGCCCGTATCATGCGCGCTATTTTAACTGGTGGGATCCTGTCTGGCCCGATGGTATGGAAAAATACTTAAGCCCGAATGTTTCTCCACGCATGAGAGGTGTTGTGGAAAAATGCAGTTTCTGCTTTCACAGATATCAACTGGCGATGAACAAGGCATATAATGAAGGCCGCCGCGAGTTAGAGGAGCATGAATATCAAACTGCATGCACCCAGGCATGTCCTGCCGGCGCTATTATATTCGGGGATCTAAACAATCCGGATCATGCTGTAACTCAAATAGCAAAACCCGACCCTAAACATGGTGGGCGGCCGATGAATCCTCATGCATTCCGGTTGCTTGAAAGACTGGGCACCAATCCCAAAGTTTACTATCTTTCAAGCCGTGACTGGGTCAGGCGGGCAGGAGATAATTATATTGAAAACGAGAGTGGACAGGGAAACCATTAAAAAAAGTTATAACCGCATATATTTTAGGAGCATATAATTTATGGATTCTGCATTAATACCCGAAGGGGTTAAACGCTGTTCATTTGGGAAATTTATCTTTTGGCTGGTTGTTTTCGGCGCTGTGCTGTTATGGGGCGTTGTTGCCATGCTTCTTTGCTGGTTTAAGGGACTTAATCAGACCAACATGAATGATGCTTACGGGTTTGCGCTATGGATCTGGGCTGACTTGGGGGTTATTGCCCTTGGCGGCGGGGCTTTTTTTACCGGTTTGTTGAGATATGTTTTCGCAAAGGATGAACTGAAAAATATCATAAACTTTGCTGTTTTAATAGGGTTTATCTGTTATAGTTCCGCGCTTCTTATTCTGGCGATAGATGTAGGGCAACCGCTAAGATCCTGGTTTATTTTCTGGCATGCAAATGTTCATTCAATGCTGACCGAAGTGGCCTTTTGTCTTTCCTGTTACTTTGCGGTTCTTACAATAGAATATATTCCGCTTATTCTTGAGAACAGACAGATAGACAGGGTGCCGTTTTTTCATAACCTGAGTCATAACATGCACGGGATCATGGCAATATTTGCGGCAACAGGCGCTTTTCTTTCCTTTTTCCATCAGGGATCTCTTGGCGGAACACCGGCCGTTCTTTTTGGGCGTCCCTTTGCTTTTAGAGAGGGGGTTCTAATATGGCCGTGGACATTTTTTCTCTTTACCTGGTCTGCTGCAGCAAGCGGAGTATGCTTTACAATGCTAATAACATGTATTACCCGAAAGATAACAAGAAAGAGGCTTGTTAAACAAAAGGTTATGATGCTGCTGGCCAAAATCGCCGGCTGGATGCTTGCAACCTACACTATTGCGAAAATAATAGATACCTGGTATTGGGCTGCAGTTACAGCGCCATCTAAAGGATTTACTTTAATGGATTTTTATTCCAATAATCCTTTATACGGAATATGGATACTTGTGCTTGAAATAGTTGTTTGCGGAGTTATTCCATCTATAATACTTATTACCAGGAAAGGGCGCGACTCTTCATTTTTGTTTGTAAGCGCTGTGCTTCTTGGTGCGCTTGGGGCATGCGTGAATCGCTGGGTAATGGTGCTCCAGGTAATGGCTGTACCGGTGCTTACATTTGAAAGCTGGTTCATGTATTTTCCAAGCTGGCAGGAGATAGCCACAACCATCCTTCCGGTAGCATACGGTATTATTTTAATAATGATTTCATACCGTTATCTGCCGATATTCCCGCAGGAACGGGAGTTAGAGGGATAAAAGGAGGACACAGAGATGCTTCCATTTTCGTTTGAATGGGCGTGGGATATGGGTCATATGGTATTTATGGGGGGTCTGTGGTACGCTCTTACTATTTTAGGTATCGGCATGACCTATTGTATTATCAAAACCGTTGTTGATACAGCAAAGGGCAAAGGCATCCATTAAAAATTAAAAACTCGAAATTATAAAAGCGCTTGTCACATTCTTAAATGCTGGTAGGCGCTTTTTTTATAGGATTATAGGATTATTCGCAAAGGAAGTATTTGTCCGATTAGCATTCGGCTGCCTTATTCATATTAGTTTTTAAGTGATTTGCCCCTTAATCCTAATACGCGGTGAATAAATGGATAAAATTATCATAGAGGGAGGACGCCCCCTTAAAGGCGAAGTAAAAATAAGCGGATCTAAAAATGCCGCGCTTCCGATAATGGTTTCTTCGCTGCTTGTTGATGGATGGAATACTTATAATAATATTCCTAACCTGAAAGACATACAGAGCATAAAACTTTTGCTTGCAGGCCTTGGAGCAAGGATAGAGGAAGATGGAAGCAGTGTTCGGATAGATGCTGCAGGTCTTTGTAATACCGAGGCGCCATACGATCTGGTCAGGAAGATGAGAGCATCTATCCTGGTTCTTGGCCCTCTTGTGGCCAGGCTTAAAAAGGCCAGAGTATCTTTGCCGGGCGGATGTTCTATCGGAGCAAGGCCGATCAACCTGCACCTAAAGGGGCTTGCGCGTCTTGGAGCCTCGATTGAATTAAAACACGGCTACGTCGAAGCCTTTGCTGATCATCTTACAGGAAATGAAATTTATTTTGATATTGTAACAGTAACCGGAACAGAAAACCTGATGATGGCCGCTGTTCTGGCTGACGGCGTTACCATTCTTCGCAATGCTGCTTGCGAGCCGGAGGTGGCAGCGCTTGCCGATGTATTAATCAAAATGGGCGCAGATATTCAGGGCGCGGGAACATCTGTAATTACAATAAAAGGGGTTCCCTCCCTTCATCCTGTGTCGATTTCTATAATACCCGACCGGATAGAAGCAGGCACCTTTATGGTGGCAGCAGCCCTGACAGGGGGTGATATAAAGCTTCTGAATTGTGAACCTGATCATATGCAAACTATCATTCACAAGTTAAGGCTGACAAATGCTGATATTAAAGTAAATGATAAAAAAATTGATATTATCGGATCAGATGAAATCAGCAGTGTTGATATTAAAACCATGCCGTATCCTGGTTATCCTACTGATATGCAGGCTCAGTTTATGGTTTTGATGTCGATTGCCAAAGGGCTGAGCATTATTTCAGAAACCATCTTTGAAAACCGTTTTATTCATGTAAGCGAACTCAAGCGTATGGGAGCTGATATTGCGATATCAGGCAATGCTGCAATAGTTAAAGGGGTTCCCGCGCTTTCAGGAGCGCCGGTTATCGCCTCGGATCTTCGCGCCAGCGCATCGCTTATATTAGCCGGTCTTGTGGCCAGGGGCAAAACCGAGGTAAATCGTGTGTATCACTTAGATCGTGGATATGAAGCAATTGAGAAAAAATTTGTTCAGCTTGGAGCTGCAATAAAACGGGTCAGAGAATGAAAAGCAAGAGATCAGAAGTCAGAGATCAGGGGTCAGAGGTCGGAAGTCAGAGATCGGAGGGTAAAGTAATTTAGTAACCGTTCATGGGTTCTCAAAGTCCGCTGTATCATTATCAAAATCATAGCAGCCATTATGCAGGAGAGGCTTTCAGCCTCGATTGGTCGCGGCTAAAAGCCGCTCCTGCAAGTCTCAAAAGGCGCTTAGGCCGTGAACGGTTACGTAATTTACAGTAAATCAAGTGTGCATAATTTAATAGTACAGACCTCGGAATTAAAAATATAGAATTCGTTATTAATTACCAATAATACAATATGTTATAGTTATTTCTGAGATAAATTGGACATTCGTCACCTTGAAGTTTTGTCATAAACCACAATATATGGTGTTTATTGTAAACAAAAATTGTATATATTGATTTGTAGCTACTAAACAATTACCGTATTGTCCAGGAATACTCCTAAATTTGGGTCTCGTATTCTGAGGTCTGTAGTATAGGAACTTCCACTTTTTAGTCAATTTTACCAAGAGGTTATCAAATGGGAGCGGCTTTTCAGCTACGCCAAGGCGGGGTTGTGCCTAAAAACTGTCCTCTCGTTCCCATGCTCCAGCGTGGGAATGCATGCCGTATGGGTTCCCACGCTGGAGCATGGGAACCAGGCACAACTCCGCGCCACAACTCCGCACCGAAGGGCGCTAACTTGAGTAACATTAGAAATGACTGATAGGATTTTTTCACGTCCAATCATTTCCCTTCTAATATTAATGATATTTGGAATTGCCTTTGGATCCCTGTTTCCAGGCAATTCTATCTGGGCATATTCTGCAATTTTTTTATGCGCAGGCTTAATAGTTTTTGAAGCAGTATATAAAAAAAAGCTGTCTGTTCTGCCTTTAGTCATTTTTTTTGCATTTGGATACCTCCTCATACAACCATGGGTTGCTCCGCGGTTTCCTTCCAATCACATCACACACTTTACAGATAATCATCAATGGAAAATTGTCGGAGTTGTCGATAAGAATCCAACAACCTGTAATAATCGCTTAAGAATAATTTTACGCGTTGAAACCCTTGGCCGGGATAACAGCTCCTTTCCGGTCTTAGGAAAAATCCGCGTAACAGTAATAAAGCCTTTTCCCGATATCTTTGTCGGAGACAGACTCTCCCTGATCGGCAAGATTAGATCGTTCAGAAATTTCAGCAATCCAGGTGGCTTTAATTATAGAAGATATATGGCCTTTAAAAAAATATGGGGAAGCGCATATATCCATGGAAAAAGGATTGTTATATTATCCCGAAATTCAAATCCCGGGATTAATACCATCATAGAAAAAACCCGCAATAGAATTTCCGATTTAATTGATAAAACAGGCGAGGGCAGCCAGCAGAGTGTATTAAAAGCCCTTATTGTGGGTGATAGAACCGGAATTGAAAATATAAGGGAAGCGTTTAACCTGGCTGGAGTCGGCCATATCCTCGCTATATCAGGGCTTCACATTGGGATTATTGCAACCGCATCGTTTATATTTTTCCAAAAGCTTCTTTCTTATATCCATCTTTTTCTATGGAATGCATGGACTAAAAAAGGGGCTGCAATTTTATCTTTATTCCCTGTAATTTTATATGGTCTGATTTCCGGGATGTCGCCTTCTACTCAGAGGGCGGTAATTATGGTTACAGTTTTTCTAATGACATTCCTGTTTGAAAGGGAACAGGACCCAATGAATACCCTGGCAATTGCTGCGATGATTATTCTTGTCGCTCATCCCCCGTCACTTTTTTCGATTTCATTCCAGCTTTCCTTTATAGCCGTTCTTTCAATAATATATGGCATGTCCATGACGTATAATAGCCGTATAAGTGATAGAAATATCACTAAAAAGATATGGTTTTTTAAGGCGTTGAAAATTCTGTTTTCTTCTATATTGGTTTCAGTGTTTGCAATCCTCGGAACGCTACCGATTGTCATGTTTTACTTTAACCAGGTTTCTTTGGTTGGTGTTTTTGCAAACCTGTTGATTATTCCACTTATAGGATTTGTTGCGGTGCCCTTGGGGCTGTTTTCTGTGTTTTTGTATCCGATTAGTATCTCAGGGGCTTCAGTGTTTATTAATTCAAGCGCTGCTGTATTAGGATACGCTCTTGATATTGTAAGTTTTATTGCTGAGTTGCCTTTTGCGGCAGTAAAAACCGTTACACCAAATTTTTTTGAGATTGGTTGTTATTATGTGCTAGGTTGGTCAATTTTAAGGTTAGTTGCATTTCGGAGGAAAAAGGTTGCAGGTATAGATGGAAACAGCTCTTCTATTTCAAGAGATGCAGGGAGAAGATGGCGGGAAAATGGTGTTCCCGGACGAAGAACAGCGGCAATTGTTGCTGTATTAATCATAGTCGCAAGTTGTGCTGATGCCTGTTACTGGGCATATAACAGGTTCTGGCGCAATGATCTCAGGGTTACGATTATTGATGTTGGTCAGGGGAGCTCCGCTCTTGTGGAATTACCAGGAGGTCGTTGCTTTCTTATTGATGGAGGGGGGTTTTCAGACAATTCAATTTTTGATGTAGGAGCAAGAATTGTCGCCCCTCTTTTATGGCGCAAAAAGATCAAAACAATCGACACCATCGTTCTTTCCCATCCAAATGCTGATCACCTGAATGGATTATTATATATAGCGAGGCATTTTAATGTAAAAAGGTTATGGTGTAACAGCGATTCCGCAGATATAAACAGTTATCGCGAATTCGTAGAAATTATAAGAAAAAACAGGATAGAAACAATTGCATTTAAAGACATGCCGCGCACTTATGAAATAAATGGAGCAAGGCTTGAAATTCTTTATCCGTCAAAAGATTATATTGATAAAACAAAAAATGAAAAATGGCGGGATCTTAATAACAATTCCCTTGTAATAAAGATAAGCTTTGGATCAAAATCGATTCTGTTTCCAGGGGATATTATGGCCCAGGCAGAAAGGAACATTGTTGCAACTCATGGAGATGAATTAAAAAGCACAATCCTTATTGCGCCGCACCACGGCAGCAAGACGTCCAGCACAGCTATGTTTTTGGAAAAGATCAACCCGGAAATTGTAATAATATCGGCGGGCTGGAAAAATAGATTTAGATTTCCGCATTTATCGGTTTTAAAAAGATATAATGAGAATAATTGCCGTATATTTCGTACTGACAAAAATGGAGCCTTGATGATATCAAGCGATGGCCGAGCTCTTAAAATCAAACCTTTTATTACCAGCAGCGCCGACACCAGGGAAGATTATTCGCTGGGCTTCTGATAATGAGAACTATTCATTTCCCTTTTTCTTATCCTGTCCTGGAATCATCCGGGCGGACTACAAGGAGTTTCAATCCACACCGACATCAAAAAAACCCGACAAATCAATCACAATATTTGATTACTACAAAACAAACTCATCCTCGGAACTGTTGGAAGAACCCTGCTAATCGCAAAAAGATCATAAGGAAGCAATGCCCGCACCCGGTAAGTTTAATAGTTGACTACGTCCATGAATACCAAACGGATGGATTCAGTTATTCGTGTTTCTCACGCGGGTATTTTTAGTCCGGCGCCTTCACACAGAAAAACAAATTTGTTTTGGTTGGACAGATTAAACCTGAATCCTGCAAGTGTCAAGTTTGCCGCTTGAAACTCTGGTTCGCCTTCAGGCGCACCGCGCGGGCATCTAACCTTGCTAATCTCGGCATATCTTATGATTATCAAAGTGTAAAAAAGAGCCAGGCACTTTCTGCACGAGCGTCCCCCTTGTTACGCCCTATGTTGAACTAAGAAAGACCTTCACAATTCCCTCTTAAAGGTAAGATCGGGCGAAAAAATCTAAGAACGTCGCATCTATACAGCCGTATTACACTTCGCCTGATTTGTCCAATTTGTTAAACATGTTTTCTCTCAGCCCAGTTTCTGCGGATCTGCGCCTTGCGCTTGGCATCACCATATTTTCCAAATCTACCGCCCATGGAATTACCTGCTTTGTGTGTGATCGATTGAATACTCAGTGTGTTTTTTTAATATTATGCCTAATCTATTATGGCCTTTGTAAATGCATCAATTGCATCCGCATAAAATTCGATGCTGATTTTAGTTGCCATATCGTCGGACAGCTCAAACAACTGTTTCCGGGATGATATAGGCATCAACAATGTTGTTGCGCCCTTCTCAACCGCCAATTCGGCTACAGCAACCGGATTTGGTATCATCTCGATTGAACCACCCAAATTCAAAGCGCCTACGATAATGAGCCCACCTTTTACATTTCGCTCAATCAAACCTCCACATAAAGACAGAAGCACTGCCAAACCAAGCCCTTGCCCGGAACTGTCAATGTCCATAGACCGCAATTGCATGGAGAATTCATGGCTACGTGGGTCTCGATCGCCTACCAACTCCTTGTCTCTCATATAAAAGTTTTGTTCCCCGTAGCGAACACTTTCTCTAAAAGCAGGCGGCGCCGGCGTATTTAAGATTTTTACACCGCTTCCGGGACCAACCGTTGCCTCAATTCGATACAACGCTGGTGAAGATTCTTGGCCTCCTGGACTAATGGCCCACACCTGACCGGGAGGAAGCGGATCAGTATCAATCAATTCATCGCTGTGAAGCTCTGGAGTCGAGACAAATTGTTCCACACCATCAACACCCATGAAATAGCTGAAATGGGTATTTCGGAATTCCGTCTTCAAGCAGCGTTTCTGCTGTTCTTTAATCCTCCGTCGAGCTTCCAACGCTATTCGAACAATGGATTCTATCTCTTCTTCGGGAATCGGCATATCCGGGTCGGGAAAAATGAGTTTAATGAGTCCACTGACTGTTTTGTTTACGGCTTCGATGTCACGGCCACTAAGGGCTCCACCCCAATTTACACGGCCCTGTAAAATGGGCAAACGGCTTCCAGTTCGGAGTTTGTTCCAACATTCGGACAAAAAATCGCTTACAAGACCAAAATGATTTGTAAGGTTATCAGGATTTAGTTTAGGAAAATCCCAACCCGGCGCATACGAGTGAATACGATCCATGAATGCGGTATCGTTTCGCATTTCAACAGGTAGCGGATTGAGCAGGTGTCCGATCCGCTGCTGTTGCTCAACGTCAACATCAAAATTTCCGACCATTACGATGCCACCGAAAGCTCGAATCGGTTCTTTGCCTCTGGAAAATTCGCCAGAGGCCATATAGCCTTTCATAATATTAACGCCATCCTTCTTGTCGAAAGATATCCCTGAAATCTCATCAAAACACACTACATCGTAATGACAAACAAGACCACGTTGACCATTTGCCATATTGACAAACATTTTTGCCACAGTGGCTTTGCCTCCTGACACTAAATGAGAATAAGGGGATATTTGCTGATAGATATGACTTTTCCCGGTTCCTCTTGGGCCAAGCTCAACCAGGTTAAAGTTATTTTCAATAAAAGGAACCATGCGAAGCAAAGCCACCATCTGGGCACGGTCGGAGAGCGCTTCCGGTTCCAGGCCAACAGAACGAATCAAAAACTTTTTCCATTCATCAGTGGTAAATTGACTCCGGCCTCGATCCAAGACGGAAAGAACATCCGCTTTTGAAAGTTGAATCGCTCTCAATCCTTCTATTGCAAAGGGTCTCCCGCTCTTTTCCTGGGCTATTGCAGCATCGTAGGTCAAATTTAGCTCAGCATAAAATCCATCGGTAAGCATTCTCTCATTATCATGCACGAGCAGATCACTGATACGTACATCACGCAAACCCAGGCTTGGAAGCTCGGCAACAAAGCAATCATTTTTTGAGTCGAGTCTAGCCTTAATGAGATCGATTAGCTTCACCGATCCTTTTTCCCGTGCCCAAGCCTTAAATAATTCCTCTTCTCCGCTTCGGACGGTACGATCTTTCAGTTGCCTTTCGACAATTCTGAGGCCTTCCTCGATTTCTTCTTCATCAACAGTGGCGCAATAACGTCCAAGTAAAAATTCAACGACATAAGTGGGCACGGGATACTGCCGGCTGTATTTTCGGACTAAGTCTTTGCGCACCAAAAATCCGTCAAATGCGGAAGCGGCAATGCGATCAAGGGTGTCAAGTTCCATTTTTATTCATCACCTCCAATTGTGGTAGCCTGCTTCCCTATTACCAAACCTGAAGCATCAATCATTACCAGGCTGACAACCGTGCCTTCCAGTTCCTCGTCCTCGACAAGCAGACTCACATGCCCGTCAGCGCTAACCATTTTAGAGGTGGCTACACTTGAAGTTTCATCATTTGGTTTTGTTCGAAGGTCTGCTGTTATTTTGGCTCCACCCGGATCGATGGTGGCGCGGCATCGCATACCAAGCCAGTGAATTTCTAGTATTTTAGCGATGGCTTTAGCAGGCACCTCGCTCAGACTGAATTGGAGATCCGGGATGAGGCATTCCTGCAAACTTATACCTCCATGGGCGTATTCATTTCCATTTGAGAAACAATTGATCCCCGGCCCATAAGCAAAGTATTCATGAGAATTCCAATGCCAGACAGCCATCGGAAAATCGACTTTTGAATGATCTTTGATAGCCGCACACCGTGCCCAACGGCATTCGGTGAGGTATTTCGGTAGCTTCACAGCGGGCAGACCGCCGGGAACCAGGAGCCAGCCATGATCTGTTATTACTCGCACCTGTTTCCAACCGGCTTTGAGCAACTCTTGAATTCTTTCAATCAGCAGTTCGAGTTGTTCCGCTATTCTGGACGCAAGTTTGCTTTGTAATGTGTGGCCGAGCTTGTCAAGCTCGCCAAACTCTGTCCATGCGCGGGCATCAGCTTGATCAGGATCTCCGATTTCAGAAGAGCTAAAAACCTGATAGCCATCTAACGTAAGCAGCTCGCGAAAGCGGTCAATCGTTAATGGTTTCCCGCCATCCTTTATTTCTGGCTGGAACTCCTCTCCTAAATGCTTTCCTATAATTTGCTCGGCCACAGGTGAGAGCGCAGGTTTGGCAGTGGCAGTGACTGTGGGTAAGGCTGCCCATCGCCAATTGGATGAAACTTTAAGGCGTCGTTCCTCTGCCAAATCAGTTAATCGACGTGAAATATCAAATCGCAAGCCATCTGCAAACAGCAGACATTCACCTGTCTCGGCAATTATGCCGGGTAACTCATCATGGCCCGAGGGCAAAGGATTGGCGGCTACAAGTTTTTGGAAATGACGCGCTGCATCATCCAGCCAGGGCAAATAAATGCTCCTCAAAGCTGCTTCAATAGCCTTGTTGTCCTCAATGGATTTAACGCTTTCCAGCGCCACCATGGCAGAACTGTCTGCGTTATAACCACTCTTTTTATAGATAGCAGCCATTGCTTCTGCTGAATCGCCGCCCAAACTCTGAAAAGTCTGTTCTGCCATCAAAGCCAAATGCTCTAATGCCATTGCAAGTGAGCTCATGCCGATTTTAGCCCACACCCAATCCCTGCGTTTGCCATGACTGGCTTCAAGGTCATTGATTTTTTGCCTGGCATGGGCCGGGCTCATTGTTGTCAATTTTAAAAGGTCTTCACGCAGCGATTTTTCCTCACTGTAGTTCTCATCAGGCCAGGGCTCCTTGTCGAAAATAAGCTTGCCGGAAGGTTTTGATCGCCTGAGTATTTTTGGTAGGCCAGGATACAGTAATGGTGATTCTTCAAAGCGCGTCCAGAGATTTTTCCAAACTTCATCTTCTCTCATCCCGAGCTTTTCTCCAGCGACAATTTCACCATCTTTTTCAGGGTCAAAGCCATAGTCAGCCTTGCAACGTGAAATGAACGCTGTCCATTTATTTCCATCCCATTTTTCCTGGGTTTCTGCTGGAGAATTCATCCATACCAACAGGTCTCGCGGCGTATCCTCAATCATCAATTTGTCAAAATCTTCTGCTTCAAGTTTTTTACCGATAAACCGCGATATTGGTGTCACTGCAAGTTGAACTAAAGCGCCGATCATTGACCGTCGAGTATGTCTATCCCTGGCAACATCCAAACCCAGACCACCATCCTCTGAAACCAAAAACGCTTCTACGGTCCAATCCCTTCCATTGCGTTGTGTCCATACGGCACCCCTATATTGCAGCCCAACCAATGGTCTTAAACTGTCCGGGCATTCCTCAACAGCCCTCAATGTTTGACGGCTAACATTCGGCATGTAGATAATCGGGATAGCGGCTTCCGGTAGCTCGACATCAGGTAAAGCACGTTCGACGACACATCTTAGCCAGATAGCCGGCCCGGTCTTCTCATCAGGGTTATATTCCCCCAGGGTTAAAAGTTCAGGCATTAGTGGGCGAAGTTGGCTAACCAGCGGCCCCCACTGCGAGTCGGCATCGGTCCATAAAATGGCTGCTGGGGCGACCATATCGGAGCGGTTGAAACGGGCGGCATAGACAAGAGAATATTGTACTCCCTTTAAAAGAGTCGAATATTTTTGGAGTTTATTAAACGTTGTCATGGCGAAAACTCTAAGAAATTTCTGTATGAGATGGCTCAGCCGCGTAAATCGTCAGCAAAAGCTCAGCCTCATCGATGAGCCGGTAGAGTGGTTTTTTCCCGGAAAGGGCCTTGCTTTTTTGCAAGATGATCGGTACACCTTCCCCTCTTTTGTCCATCATATATTGACGCGTTTCAGAAAGGCCCTCCATACCGATGGGAGACCTTGCCAGAAGGCTGGTAATCAATTCGTTGCGCGAAACCTGGCGCAGATGCAGGCTGTCAATTTTCAGTGTATTGAGCAACGATCCGGGTGAAAACAGCTCCAGTCGATCCGCAAACATATGCAGGCGGATCTTTGAACCATAGATTGAGTAATCCCGGTGAGCAACGGCATTAACCACTGCTTCAAAAATGGCTGGCATGGAATACTGGGGCACTTCCACTCGGCCCGGTGATTTGTATGCGCCAACTTTCATATTGAGCTTCACAAACCGGCAAGCCGCCAAGATCTGTTCATCGATAGGAGCCTCAATATCCTTATGATCCACCTGGTCGGAGGCATCTCTGTCTGTTCCCCGGTAACAAACAGCCTGAATAAATGCATTTGGAATTCACTGCCTTGGATTGCTGGTAGCCAGTAAAATGCCGGCCACAGTAGGCCGCCATTCCCCCTGATCATCCAGGGTAATAAGCCTTAATTTGCTCAAAAACTCATGATCAGATTCTTCAGTAAGAGGTGTGCGAAATCGTTGATACAAGGTCTGAGCAAAATCTTCAGTCACAGCGTTTGTGACAGCCTGCTCATCAAACCGGATGAGCCTGGCCTGGCTGCGTTGCTGACCGAGCCGTATAATATACTCTGTTGTCGTTTTGCGTTTGCTGCTGCCAATACGGTAGAAATGACCGTTCGGACTTTCATGTACAAACAGGCTTTTGGGTATATCAATTTTAACAATCGGCGCGCGGCTTCCGTCTGAGCGAGTGAGATTCCATTTTTCAATCCGGCACATTAACGGCGGTTTAACTCGATCATTGCAAATAGACTGAACCCAGTACTCCAGCGCATTGAGTTGATCCTGAGCCAAGTCCTGAGGTTCATGGGTTTCATCGTCGATGCCCAGAACAATTACACCGCCAGAACTATTGGCGAAGCACGCCAGTTCATCGGCCAGGCCATCTGTATGAGGACCTGATATTTTCCCTTGACGAAAGTGAACAGATTTCAACTCCAGCCGTCCATCTTCTCCCATTTTGATCTTTTCCTGCAATTCTTCTATAGTATCAAACATGATCTTACCCTCGTACGAGTTAAGGATGAAGGATGAAAATCTGTCATTTTTTTTCTTTTCCTTTGTTTTGTGTTTTTGACGCAGGTTACGAGAATAGCGGTTAATTCATCGGCCTCTTTCATTAGTTCGCTCAGTCTTTCGGTTTTGATGATTCCAGATTCTACAAGCAGTTCCATCCAGTAAATGGATTCCTCCAGATCATGCAGTCCGCCCTCAATTTTACTGATGAACTCCGCATCCGAACGGCTACGAACAGCTTCTCGATAATGAGCCCCCACCGAAGTGCCCGAACGTAACAGATGCTTCCCAAGGACCTGTGCCTCAGTTGTCTTGGGCAACGCAGAATAAAGTCGAATCACCCTCAAAGCAAACCGCTTCGTCCTCGTCCTCAAATCCTCCAGCTTCCCCAATTCATCCTTCCAAAATCCCTCCACCGGACGTCATGAAATTAATTCAAATGCCGGCGCTTAAAAACCTAAAATTCTCCATCAACGATGTTCATAAAATTAAGGCGTATCAGCTCCGCACATTTCTGACTCAGTTTGCGTGTCAATTGCTTCTGTTCCTTTTTTTCAAGTCCATTATATTCCTCGATGTGGTCTTTGAAAAACTCATCAAGTATATCTTTTGAAAAAAGCTGTACGAGTTTGCCGAATTCCTTTTGCCCAATCGCTCCGATTTTTGATAATACATTGCGAAGCCGGTTTTCTGTGATAAGATTTCCCATCTCGCTAAATAGTTCCTCGCCTTTTGAAGACAATGTCATCTGAGGCTTTTTTGGCCTATCTCTTGCCTTTGCTTTTTCCGCCCATTTCTCATTTTTGTTTTTAAGAATTACTCTCGTTGTATCACTAAGGAATTTGGGAATTACCGGCTTTATCACAACGCCTTCACATATATTATTTTTGATTTCAGGAAGACTCAGCCATACGGAAATCTGAGAAGGAAAGCTGTTTGAATATTTCAAGCATTCTTCAAAAGTACCCCTGAAAATCGTTTTTGCATACAGAAAACCGGCCTTCCCCATGACCTGGTTGAACTTATCGACATCAAACAATTGTCCGTCTATCGCCGCATCGATGGCATAGAATTCGTTGTGCGGTGTGTAAAAAATGCCTTTCTGAATTCTTGTGGCAGAAGTATCCTTTTCCACACCCTTGTGAGGATATGTTCCTCCGATTAATTCACCATATACAGCCAATTCACTAAAATCACAGCCTTCGTTCTCTAAAATCGCATAGAGCTTCTTAACTCTTTCCCTGTTTTTGCCTTCAACCGGCTTATAGTCATAAAAATTATCCTTTATAAAACCGGTCCTCTTGGCAGATTTCAGGTTCTTTCCGTCATACCAGAAAGAAAGATTGGCGCCGTGCGCCTTTTCCTGAACAACAAATTCACCTTCGTCTAATTTTTCCGCAACAACAATATCAATAAACTTTTTACGATAACTATTTTCAATGTCCAAATATTTTTTAAATCTCATAAATTCTATTCACTTTCTTCCTTTTTATATGAAACACCTAGTTAAAAAAGCACATACCTATCCATTCAGGTTTTAAATATTTTTTTAAACCCGTAAAAGTTAAGAACAAATTGTGGTCTGTGACAGGAACACCTCCTTGTTGAAGGTTC
>JAYENE010000493.1:0-8433 GCA_034721935.1 Thermodesulfobacteriota bacterium | reverse complement strand
CGAAATCGGGTACAACTACCGCATGAGCAATATACTGGCCGCCATTGGCCGGGGGCAGCTCAAGGTGCTGGATGAGAGGGTGCGCAGGAAGCGGGAAATCTGTGCTTATTATAAAAATGCCTTGAAAACGGAAAGAATCTATGCTCTTGAGGCCTGAAAATGCGCATTCTTGCTGATGAAAATTTCCCGGGTCTTTCACAGTGCAGGAATTACGAAGGCTCGGACATGATGTCTTGTGGGTACGCACAGCCATGCCCGGCACTCGAGATGATGCTATTCTGGCATGTGCGCAAACTGAAGAAAGGTTGTTAGTCACTCTGGACAAAGATTTTGGAGAGCTGGCATTTGGAATGAGGTTGCCGGCATCGTGTGGTATAGTGCTTTTTCGTATGAAGATGAGGGATGCAAGAACTGCTGCTATTAAAATAGCGAAGGTATTGAATAGTCGTTCTGATTGGAACGGGAATTTTACGGTCGTTGAAGATGGCAGGATACGAATGCGGCCGCTTACTACAAACGTTCTTACTTTGCTTAAATGAACAGTATAGCTATAGCCAATTGAATATCAATTGGCCGCCCCAGATAAATACTCCTTGCGGAATTTAATCCCAGTACGTTTTCCCGAAGCTATCCCAGTACGATCTTCCGGACCTACCCCAGTACCATTTCCCAAAGCTACAGGGCGGGGCAGGCTTCGCCGGATAAAAATAGTCATCACTTCGCGAAAATAACCCAATATTATTTCGTCCGTGTGTTTCTATGTGAGTCTGTGGCTGAGAATTAATTATGAATATCATACACTTGGGTGGCGAAAACACAGCTAAAAGCAGTTTTGAGTTTTGGGTGATGGGTTTTGAGTGAAAAAATGATTGACAGTATTAGAAGTAGAGTCATAGTTGGAGATTATCGTTTTACGGTGCATGGTTTCGAACGCTGCGTGGAACGTCATATCTCGCCTGATGAGGTTAAGTATGCTATATTATCAGGGGAAATTATAGAGGAATATCCGGAAGATAAATACGGACCAAGCTGTCTTGTCTGTGGTGTTGGTGAAAAGAAAAGGATATTACATGTGCAGTGTTCGATTAATCCCGTTTGGATTATAACGGCATATGACCCAACTTTAAATCCGGATAGATGGGATAAGGATTTTAAGAGGAGGCGGATAATATGATGAAATGTGCTGCTTGCCATGAGGAAATGGTAATGAAAATGGGGGAACTTGATCTCAGGATCGGAGGTAAACTATATCTTGTGAGAAACGTTTCTTATGAAGAATGTCCTGCCTGTGGGGAAAAAGTTCTTGCTCCGAAAATCAGTCAAGAACTATTTGAGAAAATTCAAAATAGAGAATTTGTTGAAGAGACCGTTAAGATTCCGGTATTAAACGGGACTTATGGGTAGAGTCCGCAGATTACCCCTGTGAGACCTTTGTAAAACGCCCCCTTTTGCCCGATTACTGCGTCAGGCTAAAATTTTAAGCCTCGAAATACTCAATGTATTCCTACGTTTAAAATTTTCGCCTTCCTTGTACTCGAACAAAATTGAGCATTTTTCAAAGGTCTCCCGGTGGAAGGAAATAGTTTTGGGTGTTGGGTGTTGAGTTATGGATGGGAAGAAGATTGATGAGCGGATGTTTGAGTTTGCCCTGAAGATTATTCAGGCGTACAACTTTTTGATTGACGGAAAGGAGTTTGTTTTATCCAAACAGCTTTTAAGGGCTGGGACATCGATCGGCGCAAATGTTCAAGAGGCCCAGGCCGCCCAGAGATGATATGCGTGTGGAAATACACTCAATTATCAACATTATCACGCGGATAGTCAAAACCGCTACCGACAAGAATCTAAAACCAAAAACTTAATGCAAGTCACGAATGTGATTATAGATTGGGTTTTTTGTTTTGAAGAACAAAGCGCCCTTCAGGCGGATTAAAAAAACAGCATAAACGCTTATATTAACTCACTTTAAAGAGATTTTTATTTTATAATTTCCTATACAATGAAAAAGAAAATGAAAACTCACCTCGGTATAGATATCATCCACTTGGGTGGTGAAGAGACGGTTACCGGATCCTGCCATCTGTTGCAGGCAAATGGTCTCAATATTATGGTGGATTGCGGGCTTGCTCAGGGTAATGATTCTGTTCTTCCTATGAAATCGTGGCCTGTAGCGCCGTCTGATATAGATTACCTGTTTCTCACCCATGCGCACATTGATCATATCGGCAGGGTGCCGGAGCTGATTGAGCGGGGATTTTCAGGCGAGATTATCTGTTCCCATCCCACCAAGGCATTGCTGATACCAATGCTTCAGGATGCCATGGGTTTTACCGATTGGCCTGAAAAGAAGATTGATAAGCTTTTGCGCACCATTCACGATCTCTCCTGGGGCTTTGAATACAGGGAAGTTTTTTCTTTAAAAAAAGGAATTAAGTTTAGACTTGGCTGCGCTGGACACATTCTGGGTTCCTGCTGGATTCAATTTGATATCTCCGATTACATGACGGTGGTGTTTTCCGGCGATCTGGGGGTTAGGGATACGCCGATTTTGTGTGATCCGGATGTGCCGGAGGGCTGTGATCTGCTGATTATGGAATCCACATACGGTGACCGGAATCACGAAGGGCGAGGAGACAGGATCAAGCGGTTGGGGGAGATACTGCTTCGGGCTATTACTGATGGAGGAAAGGTTTTTATTCCGGCTTTTTCCCTGGGAAGAACTCAGGAATTGATATATGAGATGGATAGGATAAGACAGAGATCGGAGGTCAGTGGTCAGAGGTCAGAGAAAGACAGACCTGCCCGCAACGCTCTCGCTTGCGAGGCGGGCGGGGGTCGGAAGTCGGAAGTCGGAGATCGGAAAGAGATAGAGGTCGGAGGTCAAAAGGCGGAATTCAGGATTCCTGTTTTTGTTGATTCGCCACTGGGTCTTGAGATTACGAAGATTTATTCAAGCCTTTCTGAATACTGGGATAAGGAGGCAAAGGCGCTGAAGGTAAAGGGTGATCATCCCATTGATTTTGAGGGGCTTTATGCGGTGGGGAGGTTTAGGGATCATAAACAGCTTTTGGAGATGGAGGGGCTGGCCATTGTTATTGCCGGCAGCGGGATGTGTACTGGCGGAAGGATTGTTGAGCATCTGAAGGCGGGGATTGAGGATCCACGGAACGATATTTTATTTGTTGGCTATCAGGCGAATGGCACGTCTGGAAGGGATATCCTCAAGTATTCAAAAAGACCTGGTGGCTATGTGATGTTGGATGGTGAGAAATTTGATATCAAGGCAAAGGTGCATCAACTGACAGGGTACTCGGCTCATGCTGATCAGAAGGGGTTGGTTGAGTGGATTGAGGCTATGCCGGAAAGGCCGGGTCGGATTAAGCTGGTGCATGGGGAAATAAAGGCGCGGGAGGCAATGCGCAGAGCGCTGGATGAATCCCGTTGGGATTTGGATGAATAGGATGATTAGGATGGTAAAAACAGGATGATTTGCTTCGCGAATGGAGAGAATTTAGGGATTTAGCTTTTAATAATCTGTGAAAATCAGCGTAATCTGCGGATGGGATTTAGGAATTAGACAAACTGAAGAGAAAAACTATGATAATATATCGTTTAGATTTTGCTAAGAAATATCTTGAGGATGCTATCGAATTATTCAATAAGAAAAGATTCAATAGTTCCGCATCAAGAGCATATTATGCATCATATCAAGCCATGTGGGCAGCTTTAGGTGATCCCGAGGAGGGAAAAATTTGGAGGCATCTTGCAATAATAAAACATTTTGTGAGAGGTTATTGGTTTGCACCGAATTATCCAAAAATTGGGCCGGGCCTATTGGAAGATAAGAGGCTGCCACTAAGACGGCTTTACGCTTATAGAATAAAGAGTGATTATGATGTTATAGATATTGACCAACATAATTTAGAACAGTTACTAAAAGTTGTGAAACAAGTAATAAACATTATTGTCGAAAAGGGGGGCAGATAAGAGATGCCGGAAACTATAGCTATTGAAAAGAGCCTGGCAGAAGCTGTTACAAAATTGATAGATTCTCTTTATCGCAAATATCCAGGAATAATGATAAAGTCGATTTCCAATTATGAGGATGAAGATTTTACGTTTGAGATAACTATTCCGAAAGATCTTCCTATTGATCAAGTTGAAGATGCATGTCATATGGAATGTATCAAAACTGAAGACGATTATGATTTATTTATTCTTCCCAAAGTTGTTTATGAGCAATAAAGAACAGAACCCAAAATCATTTTCTTCCTGGCCGTGTTTCGGCGATGATGAGATTAAGGCTGTGGAAAGGGTATTGCGGTCCGGCAAGGTCAATCAATGGACAGGGTCTGAGGTCACGGATTTTGAAAAGGAATGTGCTGATTTTGTGGGTGTAAAATATGCGGTTGTCCTTGCCAACGGGAGTGTTGCCCTGGAACTTGCTCTAAAGACGCTTGGGATTGGCGCTGGTGATGAAGTGATCGTTACCTGCTACACCTTTATTGCTTCGGCCAGTGCGGTGGTTATGTGCGGGGCCGTTCCTGTTATGGCTGATATCGACCCTGACACCCTGAATATTTCCGCTGATACTGTATCTTCTGTTATCTCTCCCCGCACCAGGGCGATCATTGCTGTTCACCTGGCCGGCATGCCCTGTGATATGGACCCGCTTCTGGACCTGGCCAAAGAATACGATCTGAAGGTTATTGAAGATTGCGCTCAAGCCCATGGGGCGTGGATCAGAGGACGGAAGGGACAGAAGTCAGAAGTCGGATGTCAGAAGGGCAAGAGCGGAAGGCAGAGGACGGAAAGGAAGAAGATTAGAAGATTAGAAGATTAGAAGATTAGAAGATGAAAAGATGAAAAGATGAAAAGACGGGAGATTATGAAGCCGGATTGATAAGGCGCGTGGGAAGTTTTGGGGATGTGGCGGTATTTTCCTTTTGCCAGGACAAAATAATGACCACCGGTGGCGAAGGTGGCATGCTCACCACGAATGACAGGGCGATTTGGGAGAAGGCCTGGGCGTATAAGGATCATGGCAAAAACTATGACAGCGTCTTTCACAAGAAACACCCGCCCGGATTCCGCTGGCAGCACGATAGTTTTGGAACAAACTGGCGCATGACCGAGATGCAGGCGGCCATTGGTCGGGTGCAGTTGCGCAAACTGCCGGAATGGTCGGCAGTACGCCGCAGCAATGCTGCAATGCTCACGGCGTGTTTTACAAAGATACCGGCTTTGCGGGTTCTAAATGTACCGCAAGGGTTTGGGCATGCGTATTATAAATATTATGTTTTTGTCCGGCCTGAAAAGCTCCGGGAGGGATGGAATCGGGATCGGATTATGAATGCCATTGTTGCGGAAGGGATCCCCTGTTTCAGTGGCAGTTGCAGTGAGATTTATCTGGAGAAGGCTTTTGTGAAGGCAGGAATCGGGCCGGGTCGGCGGCTGCCTGCTGCCAGAGAGGCAGGGGAAAATAGTCTGATGTTTCTGGTTCATCCTACACTTGGCGCTGAAGAAATGCAGGCTACCTGCCGAGTGGTGGGGGATGTGATGCGTCGAGCGCAGAGATGAAAAGAATAATTAGCCGCAAAGAGGCGCAAGATACGCAAAAAATATAAAAGAAGGAAATGAATAATTAGCCGCCCCGGTTGAACACCCAGAGGGTGCCCGGTTCAACTGGGCAGGCTTCGCCAAATAAAAAAAGAGTCATCGCTTCGCGAAAGATATCTTGCCTTGTAATTCTAACTCTGCATTAATACTCTGTACATTGTGGGCGCAGCGAATTTAAGCAAAAATGACAAAGAAAGCAAAATTACTTGAACGGGTCAGAAATAGTTCCAAAGATGCAAAGTTTGGTGAAGTTCAGAAGTTGCTGAAAGAAGCCGGATTCAGAGAAAGACAGCCAAGAGGCGGTAGCAGCCATTATATCTATTGTCATGAATTGATAGACAGGATCGTTACTCTTACAAAAGGGACTAAGCGGCTTCCTGAGTATCAAGTAAAAGATGCTTTGAGGGCTTTACAAAGATTGGAGGGCAGATATGAAAAAGGATAAAAAATATTACATGTCCTTGAACTATCCCATTCAAATTGAAAAAATAGATGAAGGATTTTGTGCCTTTATTCCTATATTGAAGGGATGTAAAGCATTTGGTAAGACTTCTGAAATTGCTCTAAAGGAACTGGAGGCAGTTAAAGAGGGTTTCTTCGATGTTTTTCTGGAAATGGGAAAGTCCATACCGGAACCCGTTATTCATCTTGATATCCCTTATGAAATTTTTCGCGGGATGAAGCACAGGGAAGAACTGGACCCCTTTATTAACTATTGACGGACATTTTAGCCGAGCGACCTGCTCGGCTAAAAAGAGTCATCGCTTCGCGAAAAAAACCAATGTTGTTTCGTCCATGTGTTTCTATGTGAGGAAACATAGGGGTCAGGTCTTCATTCTTCACAGTTTGAGAATATAAAAGATTAATTAGCCGCAGATAAACGCAGATAAACGCGGATATATTTATACAGAAAAAATAAAAAGATAGATTAGCCACAGACTCAAAAGGAGCAAAACAATCCACAGATTTCGCAGATTAACGCAGATTTAAAGGCAAAAAAGGTCCACTAATTTACACTAAATATTAAAAACAACTTAAAATACCTATTCGTGATAATTCGTGAAATTCGTGGATAAATTAAATAAGCTTGGCGACAGAGGATGAAAGCATGAAAGTTCCATTTGCAATACCTGAATGTGGTGATGAAGAGATTGAAAAGGTGGTTACTGTCATTAAAAGTGGGTGGCTGACTACTGCCTCAAGGTGTGCGCAGTTTGAAAAGCATTTTGCGAAGCTGGTAGAGGCGAAGCACACGCTTGCTGTAAATTCGTAAGCCATAAGGGAGGATTTAACCATGAGCGGTCAAATGATCAATTACAAAGAAAAAGTATTACAAGAGTTAGAGAATCTCTCGAAGGAGAAGATTAATGAGGTTATTGATTTTATTGGTTACATAAAATCCAAGGATGTCAGGAAGAGAAGAGATAAGAAAACAGATGTTCTTGATGCCGGAGATAATGTTCTTTTATCGATTGTTGGTATCGGAGAAAGCACAGCGCCTCATGATCTTGCTCAAAAGCATGACAGATATGTTTACCCCGTTAGATAGTAAACATCTAACAGGGGTTTAGTTTATGGTGATCTATGAAAAAACCTGTTTTTTTTGACAGTTGGGGATGGATAGCGGTAGTGGATCGTAAAGATCCTTATCATGAAACAGCAAAACCTTTTTATCACGACTACGTTAATGGTGGAGGAATTCCCATAACTACGGATTACATTTTGGATGAAGTTTTTACTGCGCTTCGGAGAAGATTGACACACCAAGTGGTGGTAAAATTTGGAGAGGGTATCTTCCAGGCTGTAAGGGTTCAAAAACTCCGCCTTGAACTAATTGATAATAGAAGGAGAGAGAAAGCATGGGAATTATTTAAGAAATACCAAGACAAACCTGATATCTCCTTTACAGATTTTACCTCTTTTGTGGTAATGTCTGAATTCAAGATAAGAAAGGTATTTACTGGCGATGAACATTTTGAAAAGGTGAATTTGGGGTTCAAGAGGGTGCCTGCCAGCTAAGGAATGGGGACGAAATAACTTTCTGTTCTTCCTCAACATAAAATTTCCGAAGTATTATAGCTATTAAAGCAGGGTAGAACGTGTGAACGATGGAACATTAAAAGGTGTGGAATTGAAAAACATGAAAGTACTGTTTGCCGGTCCTGAATGCGATCCACACCCCAGTGGAATAAGCTCTGCCTTTGTTGAATCCGCTCCGCTGTCACTGGCGTGAATTCAACTTGGCAAGCTGTCACAATTGAATTCCACAGTCGTTGCGGGACGTCCTTAAATACTTAAATAACTCTGCAAGAGCGGTAGGGAGCGGAGAGCAGAGGACCAGGCTTCGCTTCGCCCTGGCAGGCAGAGAATGGTCTAAAGATAGAGGATGAGAAGGTGAGAAGCTAAGAAGGGATGAACGTCCAACATCGAACATCCAACATCGAATGAAAAAAATGAAACAGAGGTCGGAGATCGGAGATCGGATATCAGATGTCGGAGGAGGGCAAAAGAAAAATGATGGAGGTCAGAAGTCGGAGGACGGAAAGGGATAGAGGTCAGAGGACGGAGGACGGTTTAAAGATAAGAGGTTAGAAGGTTAGAGGGAAAGAAGGTTAGAAGGTTAGAAAACGGATCTACAGATTACGCAGATTAACGCTGATTAGAAAAATCAATTTTGAGTTTTGAGTAGTATGAGAAGAGAATAGGGGATGTTGGAACCTGGACGGATTGGACGAAGTTCTTAGGAATGACAGATGGTTGGAGCAACACTGGGCTTATGAGCGAAAAAATAGACAAAATACATGACAAATTCTT
>JAYENE010000492.1:0-8438 GCA_034721935.1 Thermodesulfobacteriota bacterium | reverse complement strand
TTTTATAAAAAGCCTGCTAAACCCGACATTATCCGACTTATAGAAAATTGTATTTGGTCGTCGTTCTTTCTTAACGCTCACTAACACGCTCAAACAGTCAGCCGTTTTAAATTTAACTGCCCGCCGGCTCTGGTTGTCAACAGGTTGCTTTTGAGTTTTCAAATTTCTGGTAGAAGAAATAAAGAGGAGAGGGATAGTTGGAAATAAAATATATTGAAAATGTCGATCCGGAAATTGCCCGGGTTATTACCAGAGAGCTTGACAGGCAAAAAAACACCTTAGAGCTTATAGCCTCGGAAAATATAGCGAGCCAGGCTGTCATGGCGGCTCAGGGGAGTGTGCTTACAAACAAATATGCTGAAGGTTATCCCGGCAAGCGTTATTATGGCGGATGTGAATATGTTGATGTTGCAGAAAAACTGGCAATTGACAGGGCAAAAGAACTGTTTAATGCCGCATATGCAAATGTGCAACCCCACTCGGGTTCTCAGGCCAACATGGCTGTATATTTTGCCCTTTTAGACATGGGCGATACTGTCCTCGGCATGAGTCTTTCCCATGGCGGGCACCTGACACACGGAAGCCCCGTCAGTTTCTCAGGTAAATTCTATAATTTTGTTCACTATGGAGTCGGGGAGAAGACAGGAACTATTGACTATGATGAAGTTGCTTTTTTAGCGGAAAAGCACAGGCCAAAGATGATTGTTGCCGGCGCAACCGCCTATCCGCGAATCATAGATTTTGAAAAATTTGCCCGAATCGCCAAATCAATAGACGCTTATTTAATGGTGGATATGGCCCACATAGCCGGTCTGATAGCGGCAGATGTCCATCCATCTCCAATAGCTTTTGCCGACGTTGTAACCTCCACAACCCATAAAACGTTAAGAGGACCTCGCGGAGGATTGATCCTTGCAAAAACAGATTACAGCGCTAAATTAAACAGAGAAATATTTCCCGGGATACAGGGGGGGCCTCTCATGCATATAATTGCTTCTAAAGCTGTTGCTTTCAAAGAGGCTCTGTCTGAATCGTTTAAGACATACCAGCTAAATGTTGTTAAAAATGCAAAGGCGCTTGCAGAGAATTTGATGAAAGAGGGAATTAAGCTTACATCAGACGGCACAGATAACCATATGATGCTCATAGATTTACAGAACCTTCATATCACCGGGAAGGATGCCGAAAAATACCTGGGACGCGCCGGCATTACAGTCAATAAGAATTCTATACCATTTGAGAAGCTAAGCCCTTTTATAACGAGCGGCATTCGTATCGGCACACCTGCTATAACCACAAGAGGCATGAAAGAGCCGGAAATGGAAGTTATCGCAAAATTTATTACTAGTGTTTTGAAAAACTTAGAAGATGAAGTTGTTATTAAAAACACAAGGGCAAAAGTGCTCGAACTGTGCGATGCTTTTCCGATTAGATATAATGGCAACAAAAAGTAGTCGTCCCTCATGGGAAACATATTTTATGGATATTGCGGAGCTTGTGGCAAAACGTTCCACATGTCTCAGGCGGGCGGTTGGCGCTATTATCGTAAAGGATAAAAGAATACTTACCACCGGCTATAACGGGGCGCCAACCGGCATTAAACATTGCATTGAGACTGGTTGTCTGCGCGAAAAATTAAATGTTCCTTCCGGCGAGAGGCATGAACTGTGCAGAGGCATACACGCTGAGCAAAATGCTATTATTCAGGCCGCATTTCATGGCGCTTCCATAAAAGGAGCAACGCTTTTCTGCACAAACCAGCCATGTTCCATATGCGCCAAAATGATTATTAATGCGGGAATAATAAAGGTATATTACCGTGACGGATATGCAGATTCCATGGCACGGGAAATGTTTAAAGAGGCGGGCATTGAAGTAATAAAGATTGGTTCCGACAACGTAGGGAAAAATTAATGAAGTGTCCATTTTGCGGAGAAATTGACAATAAGGTGATCGATTCAAGGCCCGGCAAGAATGGAGATGCAATACGCAGGCGCAGGGAATGCATTATATGCGGCAGGCGATTTACCACTTATGAGCATATAGAAAAAATTCCTGTTATGATTATTAAAAAGGATGGCCGTCGAGAAGTTTTCCACAGCGAAAATGTGCGTTCCGGCATACAAAAAGCCTGTGAAAAAAGGAATATAAGCATTAATGTTATCGATCAATTCATAGACGATCTGGAACGCGACCTCAAGGAAACCGGAGAAAAAGAGATTCCTTCCAGTATAATTGGCGAAAAAATTATGGCAAAACTTCATGAAATAGATGATGTTGCGTATGTCAGATTTGCATCGGTTTATAGAGAGTTCAAAGATGTTAATGACTTTGTATCCGAGCTTAAAGGCCTGCTGAGCAAACAATAACAGCAAAAGTGAACATCGAACGTCGAACGTCCAACATCGAACATCGAACATCCAACGTTGAACATCGAATAATGAAATCGCTCGCGCAGCGCAGGCGCTTGCGCCGCGTGTCGCTCTGTCAGTTTATAAATTGGCAGAATTCCTTATTCAAAATTCGATGTTGGACGTTCGATGTTCGACGTTCATCTTTTACGTCTGCTTTTAAGTCTGCCCGTAGGGCGCTAAGTTTATATAATGAATAAATATTTCATGAAAATGGCTCTTGCCCTTGCTATAAAGGGGCGGGGCTTTGTCTCGCCAAATCCTATGGTCGGCGCCGTTATTGTAAAAGATGGCAAAGTTGTAGGAAAAGGATCCCACAAAGCCGTTGGAGATGCCCATGCTGAAATTAATGCAATCAATGATGCAGGACTCCTGGCCAGAGACGCAACCCTTTATGTTACTCTTGAACCCTGTAATCATACAGGACGGACTCCTCCATGCAGCGTAAAAGTAGTTGAAGCAGGTATAAGGCATGTAATTGTTGCCATGAAGGACCCTAATCCGGATGTTAAAGGAGGCGGCGCAGATTATATACAAAGCCATGGAATAGATGTTACGTCAGGCGTTTGTGAAGATGAAGCAAAAAGATTAAACGAGGCCTATATAAAATATGTTACAATCAAACGTCCCTTTGTTATAATTAAATGTGCGGCCACCTTAGATGGACGAAGTGCGACAAAAACAGGTGATTCCAGGTGGGTTTCAGGAGATGAATCAAGAATGTATGTCCACAGACTGCGCCACAGTGTTGATGCAATAATGGTTGGCATTAACACTGTAAAGCAGGATGATCCCGCTCTAACGGTTCGTTTGAACGATATGAATGGCATAGATCCCGTAAGAATCATACTTGACACAAATCTTTCAATTGACAGGGAAGCTAAGGTTTTACGGCTTAATTCCAATTCTGATACAATTATAATAAGCGGCAATTCTGTTTCAGAGGATAAAAAAGTCGCAATAGAAGGATTAGGCGCCAAGGTTATACAATCGCCCGACAAGGACGGCATGATAGACCTTGAACAACTTATGGATCGTCTGGGCGGCCTTGGCATAACCAGCCTTCTCATCGAAGGGGGCAGCAGTGTCATTGCATCGGCGCTTAAAGCAGGAATTGTTGACAAGGTTATCTTTTTTTACGCTCCCAAAATCTTAGGCGGAAATGATGGCATGCCTATATGCAAGGGGCCTGGTCCGGCGTTAATGGATGGATGCATACCTGTAAAAGATATTCATGTCCGGCGATTTGGTGATGACGTCATGATTGAAGGGTATATTATATAACCCAGACCGCCTGATGTCCAATTTTTGAGTAAAACTCGAAATATAAAGGGATTGCAGTCAATAATAAATAGTTTTTATGAGGTCTGGAATGTTTACAGGAATCATAGAGGGTCTTGGCACAATAGCTAAAATACGCCTGTCAGGCCAGGGCAAACGTCTGTTGATAGATGCCGACTTTCCTCTTGACCAAACTAAAATCGGGGATAGTATTGCGGTAAGCGGCGCATGCTTGACAGCAGTCATGGTTGGCGGAAAACGTTTTGAAGTTGATGTTTCCCCGGAAACCCTTGCAAAGACAACTTTTGGCACGGCAAAAATCGGAGATCGTGTCAACCTTGAGCGAGCCCTTCGTGTTTCCGACCGTATTGACGGGCACCTTGTTTCAGGGCATATAGATGGTATTGGCTCTGTGCAACAGAAAAAAACAATTGGCAACGCTATAATCGTTGTTATTGGTGCGCCGGAATTTTTATCACGTTATATGATAACAAAAGGCTCGGTTGCAGTAGATGGTATAAGCCTTACCATCAACAACCGTACAAGGGACTGTTTTGATGTAAGTATTATTCCTCATACAGCAAAGCTGACAACCATTGGCTTTAAAAAAGCCGGGGACTATGTTAACATTGAAACAGATATGATCGGAAAGTATATTGAAAACTTTATTGCGGGAAAACCTGCTGACAACATAAATAAAGAAACCGGACAGCCGCCTGTTGATATGCAGTTGCTGGCAAAAACCGGTTTTTTATAGAGACATGGAGATAATTACAAATTATGCCGCTGATTGCAATTGAAGATGCTATTAAAGATATAAGAGCCGGGCGTATGATTATTCTCGTTGATGATGAGGATCGTGAAAATGAGGGTGATCTTATGATAGCCGCTGAAAAGGTTACACCAGAGGCTATCAATTTCATGGCAAAATATGGACGAGGACTTGTATGTCTTGCAATGACAGGTAAAAAGGCTGATTCTCTCGATCTTCCGCCGATGGTTGACAATAATACATCGCCGCTTAAGACCGGCTTTACCGTGTCAATAGAGGCAAAAAAAGGTGTGACAACCGGTATTTCCGCCGCAGACCGCGCCTCCACAATCCTTACAGCAACTGCCGATAATGCCAGACCAGACGATCTTGTCAGGCCAGGTCATATATTTCCTTTAAGGGCAAGGCATGGAGGGGTTATGGTTAGAGCGGGCCAGACAGAGGGCTCGGTAGACCTGGCACGCCTGGCTGGTTTAAAACCGGCCGGGGTTATTTGCGAAATCATGGATGATGACGGCACAATGGCCAGAATGCCGTCACTTGAAAAATTCAGCGAAAAGCATGGACTTGGAATATGTACGATTGCAGATTTGATAGAGTATCGCATGCGCACTGAATCATTTGTAAGGGTTGTTGCTGAAACCACCATTCCCACGGCATCTGCGGGTGAATTCAAAGCAATTGTATATGAAAATGATATAGATAATCTGCTTCATATTGCTTTGGTTAAGGGTGTAATAGACTCGAACAAACCTGTGCTTGTCCGCGTTCATTCAGAATGCCTTACAGGAGATATTTTTGGCTCCCTTAGATGCGATTGCGGAGAACAGCTCCACAAGGCAATGGAAATGATGGATAGGGAAGGGGCTGGAGTTCTTCTTTATATCAGGCAGGAGGGGCGGGGAATCGGCCTTGTAAACAAACTAAAGGCCTATGCATTGCAGGATAATGGCCTTGACACTGTCGAGGCAAACCAAAAACTCGGATTCAAGGCTGATCTCAGAAATTACGGCATAGGGGCTCAGATTCTTGTGCATATAGGTGTAAAAAAAATGAGATTGCTCACAAACAATCCTAAAAAGATTGTTGGGCTTGAAGGTTATAGGTTAAGCCTTGTTGAGCAGGTGCCGATAGAGATAGCGCCTAATGAATACAACCGTTCATATCTTGAGTGTAAAAAACTCAAGATGGGGCATCTTCTAAATATTGACGCAGCCCCATAGCCGATAAAGCGATGGGGGATTGAGGGATTAAGGGATTGAGGAATTGAAATCAACAGAATACCTCTAATTCCTAAATTCCTAAATTCGCAATTCCTTAATTATGAATTATTACCGTTAACATAATATTTGGAGGGATAAAAATAATGCCAAAAGTTCTTGAAGGCAAACTTCTTGCCGAAAACAAGAAATTTGCATTAGTGGTAAGCCGGTTTAACGATTTTATTACCGACAAGCTTGTAGGAGGAGCTATTGATGCCTTGATGCGTTCAGGCGCCAGTGATGCAGCTATCGAAATAGTGAAAGTGCCGGGCGCCTTTGAAATTCCTCTGATCGCAAAGAAAATGGCTGAAAAGGGAATTTATGACGCCGTTATCTGCCTTGGAGCGGTAATCCGCGGGGCAACTCCTCATTTTGATTATATAAACGCCGAAGTTACCAAAGGAATTGCCATGGTAAGCATGGAAGCCTGCATCCCGGTTATCTTTGGAATTTTAACAACCGATACCATTGAGCAGGCTATTGAGCGTGCTGGAACAAAAGCAGGCAATAAAGGGTGGAGCGCCGCAATAGCTGCCGTGGAAATGGCAAACTTAATGGAGCTCGTGGATCAGGCATAGTCATGGGAATTCGTCGCAGGTCTCGCGAACTTGCCATGCAAGCTCTTTTTTATATGGATATGAGCAAAAATGACTCACAGGAGATGGTAGAACTCTTCTGTGATAATTTTATACATTCAAAAAATGTTCCTCCATTTTTTCTTAAACTGGCAAATGGTGTAATTGACACCAGATCTGAAATCGATTCTGTAATTGAACGATTTTCAAGCAACTGGAAGATTAGCCGCATGTCCTGCGTTGATAGAAATGTCATCAGGCTTGCTGTATATGAACTGCTTTTCTGCAATGATATTCCATCAAAGGTATCAATAAACGAAGCCATTGATATCGGGGAAAAATTTGGCACAGAAGAATCCGGCGCATTTATTAATGGAATACTTGACAGTATTCGCATAGCGCTGGAAAAAAAGAAATAAATATTGAGAACATGAACGTCGAACGTCGAACATTGAACCACGCCAAGGCGTGGTCGCTTCGCTCTTCAATTTGAAAAAACAACAACCTTGAACCTTGAACCCAGAATAGAAGCAAAGGAGTTATGTTATGGAGACAAAAAAAATACTGTTATCCGAAGATGAAATGCCTCGCCAATGGTATAATGTCCTTTCAGACATCAAGATGAATCCGCCTCTGGGGCCTGATGGAAAACCGGTAAGTCCTGAAGCTCTTGCGCCTGTTTTCCCTATGAATTTAATTGAACAGGAGGTAAGTTCAGAAAGGTGGATAGATATCCCGGAAGAAGTGCTAAGTGTTTATAGCATCTGGCGTCCATCCCCCCTGGTAAGGGCGTTATCTCTGGAAAAAGCGCTTGATACACCTGCAAAAATATATTTTAAAAATGAAGGTGTAAGTCCTCCGGGAAGTCATAAACCAAACACCGCTGTAGCCCAGGCCTATTACAACAAGGAGTTTGGAATTAAAAGAATAACAACGGAAACCGGCGCAGGGCAATGGGGAAGCGCGCTGGCCTTTGCCTGTTCCCAGTTTGGAATAGAATGCAAAGTCTTTATGGTCAGAATAAGTTTTGATCAGAAACCGTATCGTAAATCCATGATGGCCGCATGGGGCAGTAATTGCGTAGCGAGTCCCAGCACTGAGACCAAGGCGGGTCGGGATGCGCTGGAAAGGGACCCTGACACTCCCGGCAGTCTGGGCATAGCTATCAGTGAAGCTATTGAAGCAACTGTTACTGATAAAACCGGCCAAACACGCTATGCGCTTGGAAGCGTTCTAAACCATGTTTTGATGCACCAGACAATTATTGGTCTTGAAGCCAGGAAGCAGATGGAAAAAGTCGGCAAGTATCCTGATGTAATAATCGGATGCGCCGGCGGGGGAAGCAATTTTTCAGGTTTATCTCTTCCGTTTGTATCTGACAAGTTAAATGGAAAACAAATCGAAATCTATCCTGTCGAACCCTCAGCCTGCCCAACGATTACACGGGCTCCATTTGTCTATGACCATGGCGATACAGCAGGATATACCCCGCTTATTCCCATGCACAGCCTTGGACATAATTTTGTACCCGCCCCCATTCATGCAGGCGGGCTTAGATATCATGGCATGGCTCCAATTGTAAGCCAGCTTGTAAGTGAAGGAATCATGGAATCTAAAACCGTTACTCAGCTCGAAGCATATAAAGCAGGTGTGCTTTTTGCGAGAACCGAAGGAATGATACCAGCGCCTGAAACCAACCATGCTGTTGCATGTGTAATCGACGAAGCCAATAAAGCAAAGGAAGAAGGAAAGGAAAAAGTAATTCTTTTTAACTGGAGCGGACACGGGCTGCTTGATCTTGGAGCTTACGACAAATATTTTTCAGGAGAAATGAAGGATTTTATCCTGACCGACGAAGAAATGCTGAAATCAGAAGAAATATTTGCAAATTATCCCAAGCCCGCATTGCTGAAAAGCCGCTAACAAAATTAAACCTAAAATGAGCTTTTAGCCATTAGCTTTTAGCCGTTAGCCTTTAGCTAAGAGCTAACAGCTAATCGTTTAACGTAGGTTAAACCTAAATTGAGCGATTTTTTACTCGATCTGCACCGATCTCTTGCGCATCAAGGATTCGCGAAAATCCTCGACATATCCACGGGTATGCCTGTGGTTTTCGCAAACCCTTATGCATCAAGAT
>JAYENE010000491.1:0-8468 GCA_034721935.1 Thermodesulfobacteriota bacterium | reverse complement strand
CGAGGATGTCAAGTAAAATTTTGATGTATGAAATAAAAATTAGACAGGAGTTACAAAGAAATGAGATTGTGCCTTATAGTTTGGCTTCATGAGATTTGTTTTTGATGGCTTAATCAGGGTGGGAGACATCATGAATAACATCACAATGATATTACCCAAACTTTTTATATTACGCTGATAACTTTTAGTTTACCATAAAATTTAAAGAGGATACCAATTAAGTTCCTGTGCAAAATTATTAGACTGGCTTTCCTATAATTATAAAGTTCTTTTTTGTGTCAGCGCAGGAAATATCAACACCGACATTGACCTCCAAAAGAGCATCGATGAATTAAGGGCGCTCTCGAATGACGAGCTATCAACTCTTACGATGTTAAAAATCAATGAAGATATTCGTAACAGGAAAATGTTATCTCCTTCTGATTCCATAAATTCAATAACGATAGGCTCTATTCATGCCGATAGAGCAACAGCAGATAATATCGGTAACAGATTTGATATTTTACCAAGCCAGGAGCTGCCTTCACCAATTTCTGCTCATGGATTAGGATATAAAAATTCCATAAAGCCAGAGTTATACATATTTGGCGGAAGACAGTTATACGATGCAAAAGATAACTATCGTTACAGTCTGTCTGATTCAGGATTGGCACCCGGACAGGGTGTAGCCACATCACCCTCAACAGGCGGTGAAATTAGCAGATGCGTTTACACCAGAGGAACAAGTAATTCGGCAGCCCTTGCGACACGATCAGCAGCTCAAATTTATGAAATGTTAAATTTATTAATATCTGAAAACGACCTTTTAATTGATGAAAGCAATATTGCCGTTATTCTACAAGCCTTACTGGTTCATGGTTCGTCCTGGACAGAGGGCCATACTATTTTAAAGAATATATATTAAAAACGGATAATTCCAGACAAATTAAAAAGACCATCGCCCGTTATATGGGATTTGGCGTGCCAAACATTCACCGTGTCCTGGAGTGCGCCTCTCAAAGAGCAACGGCTATCGGTTTTGGGAAAATCAAAAAGGATGATAAACATGATTTCCGCTTTCCCTTACCACCATGTTTAAGTGGCATAAATGAAATGAGACGATTAACGATTACTCTGGCCTGGTTTAGCCCTATTAACCCGGCAAACAGAAAATATAGAAAAGCGAATCTGTCTATTGAACCTCCAAAGAATGATATAGGCGTTGATAGAATAAACGCGGATGGGCGACAAGTCAAAAATGGCACCGTGCAACACGAAGTTTTAGAGGGAAACAAAGTCGTTTCTTATCAGGATGATGATTTTTTAAAAATATCAGTTGTATGTAGGGAAGATGCGGAAAGTCTTGATGAAGAAGTCCCTTATGGGCTTGCTGTGACATTAGAAACAGGTGAGCATATTGATTTGCCGATTTATGAGGAAATTAAAGCCAGAATAAGCGTTCCTGTACAAGTTGAGGAAAAAATTCATTGAAACTCCATTTCGACCCGAACCAGCAATTCCAAATTGACGCCATCAATTCCATTGTCGGCATTTTCGAGGGCCAGCCGTTAAACCACGGCGACTTCAGCTTTACTATCGACAATGAAAACTACCTGTTTCAGGCAGGAGGCGTCGGCAACCGGTTGACCGTCAGCGAAGAGCAGATTCTTGAGAATGTGCGGGCTGTTCAGAAAAAAAACGAGCTTCCTGTTTCGGATGCTCTGGACGGAATGCATTTTTCCGTGGAGATGGAAACAGGCACCGGTAAAACTTATGTTTATCTCCGCACTATTTATGAACTAAATAAAAATTACGGATTCAAGAAGTTTGTCATTGTTGTGCCTTCCATTGCCATCCGCGAGGGCGTGTTAAAGAACCTTGAAATCACCTTTGAACATTTTCAAAGTCTCTACGACAAAGTTCCTGTTCATTTTGAAGTCTACGATTCCAAACGGGTTTCCAGTTTAAGAAATTTTGCCATCAGCACCACCATTCAGATCCTTGTTATCAATATCGATTCATTTGCCAAGGACGAAAACATCATAAACAAGCCTAATGACAAACTAACTGGCAAAAGGCCGGTGGAATTTATCCGGGCTGTCAGTCCGATTGTAATTGTGGATGAGCCGCAGAATATGGAAACGGACATCAGAAAAAAGGCGATTAAAAACCTGAACCCTCTCTGCACCCTGCGTTATTCCACCACCCATATCAACCGTTACAACATGGTCTACAGCCTTGACGTTGACGGCTTGAAATTGGAAATTAGAAATTTGGGGAGAGAATAGGGGACGTCCATTGGATTAGGGGCAAAAGGGGACGTTGAATTTAGGCGTTTCTTTTTTCATTTGTTTGTGGTAATAAAATCATAAGCCACGTCAAGCCAGAATAGATGTCACAACATAAGGGACATCCTGTTGGATTATTGGTTTCTCGCTTTATTTTAGTCTCTCGGAAAAAACAGGCAGAAAAAAGTTGCCTGAAAATGTTACTTGACTGCCGTATAAAAACAGACGCGCACGTTGACTTATCTTCCAGAAATCTGACTTTCTGGCGTTCCTGTATCTTCATCGAAACATTCAGGCAGCCTATAAATGGACTTATAGGGTTCCTTTTGAATTTCTTTCTTGTTGAGTTCACGGAAGCCCTCTCGTTTGAGCATCTCAATGACTTTTTCTTCTTCAGATTTTCTTATTTTCTCAACCATTTTTTTAACCTTTCAACGTACAGGTCATAATTATCCTTGATATCTTTGATGGCCATGTCCAAGCCCTGCTGATTGTCAAGAGACTCGAACCAGATTTTCCTGACAACCGTTCCCTTTTTATCGAGAATGTCCTTGTGAGGGCACCCGTGTGCACTGTCAAAGCGGACTACTTCATAATACCTCTTGCTCTTCCACAGGAGAAGCTTCACAACATAATTTATGACCAAGACATTCAAGGTATCAAAATAAACATGAATTTCGATGCCTTCCGCTAATTCAATTGTGTAGTACTTCTTTGGCATAATGCATTATCAATAAATCAATAACAGCAGTATAACGGAAATTTAAATTATTATACTAAAAGCTTTTCAGCTTTTCAACTAAAAAACAGGGGCGTGTCAGAAACAAATACAGTGTCCGGAGTTGTAGCACATAATCTGTCCGGTTAAAATGAGTCACCAGGAGGTGACTCATGAGACTAACAGAGTTGTTGCAGGAAATCCGGAAGATGCGATTTGAAGAGGCGTATGGCGTATGGACAGGAAGTCGATTAAGTCAGGAACGCTGGGGTCGAGCCAGAATAGATGCCCGCCCGCATCGCCTGAAAAGTTACAAGTGAGCTAAAGTGCCTAAAATGCCTAAAGTTATGGAATTCTGCCATTTTATATAGGTTTCTTAAGCCATTAATGCACAAGGAGAAAGTACACTCCTGTGGTTTTGGATATCAATTAGCACGCCGAAGGCATACCTTAATTTTAGGCACTTTAACATACTTTAGGCACTTTAGTTCACTTGTTGTTGCTGTAGAGAGCATTTAAGATTTTATTACTTTCATCAAGGCCATCCTGACAAAACTCCCCAAGAAAGCTGCGGATATCATTTAGAAAAGCCCCGGCCTGTTGACCGGACAGAAGTGATTTTTTTGCTTCATCCATGGCAGACATAAAGGTTGCCAATACATCTTCAACATGCCTGTTTGCGCCGATCAGGCTTGCATAAAGACCGGGATCCTGCGAAAAAAGACGGCCTATCAGATTGATGTTCAGCCTGAAAACAGGGGTTGAATAAGATATTACCTCATCAGGAGGCATGTTCATCTTCTGAAGAGTTCTTGCCGTGCAAACAGTTAAAAAATGGGTAAGCCCCTGGACAACGGCCATATTCCTGTCGTGTGTAACCGGATCCATACGGGTGACCACGGCCTCCTTTTCCTGCAGCTCATCTTCCAGCCATTTGAGCCATGCGGTTCCCCTGCCCGGGCATACAATAATGTTCTGTCCTTTTATCGAATCTGTAAAAGGGCCGAACAAAGGATGTGTTCCAACAACCTGGGCCTGCGTAAAACGCAGCATGCTTTTTAAAATAGTTTCTTTGAGAGAGCACAAATCCATCAGAAGCTGATCATGGCTTAAAATCGGACCAATCTCCTCTGAAAGACGTACAGCAACGTCAAGAGGCACACTAAGGATCACAACATCGCTCTTTTTTGCAATATCTGTCGGAGTTAGCCGCGTTTTTCTGCCGGAAATCAAAACCTTATAGCCTGCTCCTGAGAAAAAATCCTTAAACCAACGACCCATATTGCCGGTCCCGCCTATTATGCCTATGGTAATATCGCTCATTGGATAGCCCTTTGTCCTAACAGGTGATCGGCAAGCACAAGTGACACCATTGCCTCGCATACAACATTAATACGCGGTATTGCTGAAACATCATGGCGTCCTTTTATTGAAATGGTCGCTGTATTTCCTGACCGGACAATTGTATCCTGCTCAATCCTTATGGAAGGTATTGGTTTAACAGCAACGCGTATCACAATATCATCTCCATTGGATATGCCTGCCAGAATACCGCCGGCATTATTTGTGGAAAATCCTCTGGGAGTTATGGGATCATTATTTTCAGAACCCTTCATGGCCGCGGCTTTAAAGCCGGAACCGATTTCCACGCCCTTGACAGCCCCGATGCTCATTAAAGCCTTTGCCAGGTCTGCATCAAGCTTGTCAAATACCGGTTCTCCCAAACCATGCGGAACCCCTTTTGCCAGGATTTCCACAATTCCTCCTATTGAATCACCCTCTTTTTTTACGCTTATAACCCGTGTTTCCATCTTTTCAGCAGCAGCCATATCAGGACAGCAAAACATGTTTTTGCCAATCATGCCCAGATCCCGTTTTTCAGCCTTTACTCCGCCAAGCTCAACAGTATATGCGAAAACCTTAATCTTTTTCCTGTCAAGAACAGCCCTTGCAACAGCTCCGGCAGCCACCCTCGCAACGGTTTCCCGCGCAGACGCCCTCCCGCCTCCGCGCCAGTCCCGTATTCCGTACTTAGCCATGTATGTTATATCGCCGTGACCAGGCCGGAAAAGCTCTGCATACTTCTCATAAGCTTTTGAATCTGCGTCTTTATTGTAAATCATAACCATTACAGGGGCGCCGGTTGTCATGCCTTCAAACAGACCTGACATGATAACAGCTTTGTCCGGCTCTTTTCTGCCGGTGCTGGTCAATGACCTGCCGGGTCGCCTGCGGTCAAGCATATTCTGGATGATCTCCTCATCAAGCGGTATCTTCGGCGGGCAACCGTCAATAACAACCCCGACAGCTTTTCCATGCGACTCGCCCCATGTTGTTATTCTAAATAACTTTCCAAAAGTATTTCCAGGCATGTTTACTCCATATGCATTCCCACGCAGGAACGTGGGAATGAGAAAAGATGAACGTCGAACATTGAACGTCGAATAAGGTTCAGGGATATTTGGTTGCTGTTTTTCTGACCTCTGACCTCTGACTTCTGACCTCTGAACTCCGCCCTCTGTCCTCCGTTTCTTTTGTTTTTCATTCGATGTTGGACGTTCGATGTTCGATGTTCGATGTTCGATGTTCGTCTTCTAATCCGTTCGATGTTCATTTTTTTCAGTCCCTTTTAGGCACTTTCAACCTCTCCATGATCTTACTGCATATATCGTCTATACTGCGATTGTCTGTATCAACAGAAAAATCCATTGCGCTTTCATAAAGTGGCTTTCGGTCCAAAAGAGTCTCTTCAATCTCTTCAACCAGACTCTTTGATGTTAAAGATGGGCGCAGGTCTTCTGTATTTTGATCCTGCAGAATCCTTTCTTTAATAGTTTCAGGCGTTGCTTTCAACCAGATAATCGTTCCGCTCTTTTTCATACGCTTTACGTTCTCAATATCGAGGATTACGCCGCCTCCTGTTGCTACCACATGTTTATCAAGAGCGCTCAACCTCTTTACGATAGCTTTTTCCTTTTCGCGAAACGAACTCCATCCCTCTTTAGATACAATTTCAGAAATTGTCATACCATGCTTATCAACTAATTCCAAATCAGCATCAATAAATGACCATCCAAGTATCCTGGCAAGAGATTTTCCTACAGAAGTTTTGCCCGTGCATCTATATCCTATCAAAAATATGTTCATAAGTAATCGGGTTCAAGGTTCAAAGGTAACTCAATATGTTCAGGCAATAGCATCTACCCTGTTTTGTCAATTAGTTGGTCGTGTGATGAGAGATCTCTCGTAGGGGCGGCTTTACGCCGCCTGCCGAATCGATTCTGGCGGGATAAACCCGCCCCTACGGCTGTAATTCAGAATATCGCCAGAGATTATTGAGAAGTTACGTTCAAAGGTTATAGACTACTGATATCCTTAACTTTATAACACGATACTTAGATTAGTCTCTTTCATCCACGTGCAGCGCAGGCGCTTGCGCCGCGTGTTGGGTGAAACATAACATGCGCCCCTATTGCCGTGTTATCCTGTTGTTAATAGTAAATTAGGGCTCTTCAACCTGGAACCGTGAACGTTGAACCGCTCAACCCAGGTCATAGTAGTTGTTAAGCTGTTAAGCTCATTAGTTGTTAAGCTGTTAAGTTAATTAGTTGATTAGCGCCTAAACGAAAACCCCTGAATGACATTATTCCTGTCATTGCGAGGGAGGTACAACCGAAGTCCGCCTCCGGCGGATTAAAAAACAAGGGATTGCTTCGTCGTTCGTTCCTCACTCCTCGCAATGACGGCTCGAAACTATGGATTTTCGTTCAGACACTAATTAGCTCATAAGCTAATTAGGTATCCTATTTAAATTTCGGGGTAATGGGCAGTCTGTTAAAATATAACTATGCGAAATTAGGCATCCTTCATTTTTACGTTACACTTGATTGAAAAGTAGCAGCGGCATCCTGCCGCTGATTTAAGAGGCTGGAAGCCTCTTCTACAATTTACAACTACTTTTACCCCAAAATGAAGGATGTCCGTAATTAAACCCTTTTTGTAAATTGAAAATGAGTTTTACCTCGAAGTTTAAATAGGATACCTAATTAGCTTACCAGCTTAACAGCTTATGAGCTTATTAAAAACATTCCAAAAATCAGGGAAAGACTTTTCCACGCACTTTTCATCTTTGATAACGATGCCGGAGACTTTAAGCCCTGCGAGCGCAAAACTCATGGCTATTCTATGGTCCCCATATGTATCAATCACTGCGCCGCAAGGCCTGCCTCCTTTGATGGATAGACCGGTATCAGTGCAGCTTGCTTTGATATCCATCTTTGAAAGCTCATTAACCACAGCAGTTAGGCGATCACTCTCCTTTGCTTTCAAATGAGCAACATTCTTTATAAGAGTTGTTCCTTTGGCAAAAGCCGCAACAACGGCCAGTGTCGGAACTATATCAGGCATGTCGGCCATATCAACCTCAACGGCTGAAAGATGGCCGCCTGATACGGCAATTCCGTCCTTTTCATGAAATACCTTACACCCCATTGCTTCAAGTACTTCTGTAAAACGGACATCGCCCTGATGTGATGTTTTTGTAATCCCTTTAACCTTGATCCTTGAGCCGGTTATGGCAGCAGCAGCCCAGAAATATCCCGCCTGTGAGCAATCCGGTTCCACCATATATGAACCCGCCCTGTATGCCTGGTGTCCATGGATCGTAAACCGCTTATATCCATCACGCACGACCTTAATTCCGAGCCTGGTCATTATATCAACGGTCATATCCACATATGGTCTGGAAACAGGCCCCTCTGTAACAGTTATTTCAAGGCCTTCCTGTGTATATGGCGCTATTAAAAGAAGAGAAGAAAGATACTGGCTGCTTTTTTTGCACTTTAGTGACAGAGCGCCGCCTTTTACTTTCTCTCCTCTTATCTCAACCGGAGGGCATCCATTCTTGTTAATGCTGCGGGCAAAAACTCCGATCTGGTTCAAACCGTCTAAAAGATCCTGAATCGGCCTTTCAAGCATGCGCTCTGTACCTGTAAGCGTGTATATGCCACTCCCGAGCGCGGCTACTCCGGTTAAAAGACGCATGGATGTTCCGGAATTTCCAAGATAAACAGGATCGCTGCACGGCTTTAATACCCCATTTGTCCCATGCACCATTAGTCTGTCATCGCAGTCCTCTATCCTGACGCCAAATTGCCTGAGAGCGCTTAAGGTAAGTAGAGTATCTTCGCTTTTCAAGGCATTATGTATGGTGCAGATTCCATCAGACAGAGCCGCTGCTATCAGTATCCTGTGAGTGTAGCTTTTTGATCTGGGAACCGCAACTTCAACACTCTTTTTTATCTTTTGCGATTTTATTTTGATCATTATTTCTTTGGGTTCTTCTCCCGATTAGTTAATGCAAAGGAGAGTATTACCAGTTTGTTAAAATTGGAATGATATCCCATAGCATCATCATTTATCGGGCGGGATAAACCCGCCCCTACGGGTTACGTGCATCAAATTTCGTAGGGGCGGGTTTATCC
>JAYENE010000490.1:0-1895 GCA_034721935.1 Thermodesulfobacteriota bacterium | reverse complement strand
AATTTAAAACGGCTGACTGTTTGAGCATGTTAGTGAGCGTTAAGAAATAACGACGACCAAATAAAATTTTCTATGAGTCGGATAATGTCGGCTTTAGCAAGCTTTTTATAAAAGGATTGCTCTAAGGAACGGGGACGAAATAACTTCCCCAACTATGCATCACAGCTTCAGGCCACCTTTGCCCGACCTCAAATCACAAAAATCTTGAAATAGCCTGCTATTCCATCAACTTTTGCGATCTGAGATCGAACAAATTTGATCCAAATCTATGCGCCTACTTGTGGAAGTTAATTCGTCCCCGTTCCTAAGTTATTTCTTTACGCTCACTTATGTGCGAGTTTCAGCCGTTCTTAAATTTAATTGTCCGCTGCCTCAGGTTGACCAGATAATGAGTTTGTAAATTTCTGACAATAAAATATTTCCACAATAAAAATCAAATATAATAATACAAATGAGCGTTGTCAATATTGTTGGATTTCATGACTGATAAAATACTGACAATTGACATATAAAATCGGTTTTGCTACCTACTTTCATATAATATTTGCTTTATAACTGGTTTTATCCAGAGAAAGGTATAATCAATGGGCAAAGAAATAAGTATCGGCGCTTTAATATCAGGAGGCGGCACAAACCTTCAGGCTATTATTGATGCCTGTGAATCAGGCAGGATAGATGGAAAAATGGTATTTGTGGGATCGGACAACCCTGAGGCGCGTGGGCTTGAAAGAGGTGTTAAGCACAAGATCTCTACATTTGTTGTTAACTATAAATCGATAATACAAGGTTATAAAAAAAAGCCGGAACAGGTAGTGGCGCCGGATGATTTTGATCTGGATGATATATTAGTTAAACAGTCTATTTTTCCTGACAATACATCCCCTGAAAAGGTACGATCCTTTTTAATTACAAGGGCTGTTGCCGAAGCAAAGCTTCTCGAAGAGATGAAATCTTATCCGTTTGACCTTCTTGTTTTAGCCGGTTTTATGAGAAATCTTACCCCATATTTCATTGACAGAATAAATACTGATCCAGGTGTTAAGCGTATAATAAATATCCATCCTGCCCTGCTTCCATCATTTCCGGGAGTTGATGGATATGGCGATACATTCCGTTATGGATGTAAGGTGGGAGGCTGTACAGTACACTTTATCGATTATGGTGAAGACTCCGGGCCTATAATAGGTCAGAAGGCATTTCAGATTAATGAGGATGATACATTGGATTTGATCATAAAAAAGGGTTTAAAGCTGGAGTGGGAGCTTTACCCTGAATGCATTCAACTGTTTGCCCATGGCCGCCTGAAAACCGTAAAAATGTCATATAAACTTAAAAACGGCAAAATACTGAAACAAACCGTGGTAAAAATAGCACAGCCGGCATAAGTTTTTATCCTGTTTTCATCATACCATTCCAATAATATTTCAATAACGGATATAATAAACCCGCTCCGGCCTACCGTTTACTATAGACGAATTTTCAATATAAAAAACACCCGGGTAAGCTGTTTCGATTCTTTTTTTACCGGCATAAATTACCTTTTGACAAAATATTGTTATAATTATAATATATTTGTGTGGGGTAAATAGGGAGAAATTTTGTCTTTTCAATAGGTTGTAGCAAGATTTCTCCTGTTGTCGAAACAAGGATTTCTCGTTTCACCACGCAGCGCAAGCGCTTGCGCTGCGCGTCGAAATGACAGGCCAGAGGTACTTTTTACGAATTTATCAAAGTTCTCAAAAAATAACTGAAAATATTACTGTCAGAGATTTACAAACTCAAAAAGTAACCTGCCAACAACCTGATGTGGCGGGCAGTTAAATTTAAAACGGCTGACTGTTTGAGCATGTTAGAGAGCGTTAAGAAATAACGACGACCAAATAAAATTTTCTATG
>JAYENE010000489.1:0-8488 GCA_034721935.1 Thermodesulfobacteriota bacterium | reverse complement strand
AAATTTTATTTGATCGTCGTTATTTCTTAACGCTCACTAACATGCTCAAACAGTCAGCCGTTTTAAATTTAACTGCCCGCCACATCAGGTTGTTGGCAGGTTACTTTTTGAGTTTGTAAATTTCTGACAGTAGAATTTCAATATTAGAAGTACAAGAGAAATTCCAACGGCAACATAGCAGACCAACCACACAATAGAGTGCTTTGAGATGGCCGCGAGCGCTGCGATGAAATGTATTGCGAAAAAGAGTGTCCAATAAATGTAGTCGGCAAACCTGTGCCGCGTTTTCAACTCGTCTGGTGACGTAAGCATGCTGCTTTTTCTCACATTTTTTCTTTCGTAACTTCTCAATAAGTTCGGGCAATAGCATCTACCCTGTTTTGTCAATTAGTTGGTCGTGTGATGAGAAATCTCTCGTAGGGGCGGCTTTACGCCGCCTGCCGAGTCGATTCTGGCGGGATAAACCCGCCCCTACGGCTGTAATTCCGAATATCGCCAGAGGTTATTGACAAGTTACTTTCTTTCAAACTATGTTATTTTTATTCTTAGGTTTTTCACTTATAGTCAATATTAAGTTTGATTGCCGCTGATTTTAATCTCTTATCTGAAGTCCAGAGTGGTATTCCCAACAATTGTGCTGAAGCGAGAAGGTACACATCAACGAAACCGATACCAATACCCATCAATTTATTCTGTTCAATATAAAAAAGAAATTCATCACAATCGATGGTTGGGCCCATCGGCAGGGAGCGAAGTAAGGTCAAAATTTCATATCGGTTTTTAATATTACCACAGGCCAATTCGCAAATTATGAAAGAGTGACTCATCACCTCTGCATCCAGAAGCAGTTTTTCAAGGTGACGGCTTCCCTCTCTCAAATGGGTAACCCAGATTGAAGTGTCAACGAGAATCATGATTAAATTTTAGCTGATTTCCGTCTTGGAATAGCTCGAAGCCCCTTTTCTGTACCACCCAGTTTTGCAAGCCGCTTGCTGCTTTCACGGGCAATCAAAGCTTTCAACCCGAGTCGAACCAGGGCGGTCTTTTCCTTCACTCCTGTCAAATGAGATGCCTTCTCAAAAATTTCATCATTTATATTTAATGTTGTTCTCATACATATTAATATGTCTTATTTATGCATATATGTCAACTCTAAAATTATAAAAGCATCAATCTAAGGGCTCACTCAAAAATAACTTCACATTTTAAGCGCCGATGCATCCCACCTGGCTGCGTTGCAAAGGCGCAGGAATATGCCTGATATTCCTGCGCCTTCGCGCCTTGCCAGCCGGGCGCCTCAACACTTAAAATTGCGAACTTATTGTTGAGTGAACCCTAAGAGAACGGCTAATGTATGTCAGGCCTTGGCCATTAAGAAATATTTTGAGCTTCGCGAATCCTTGATACGCAAAAGATTAGCGCAGATCAAGCTAAAAATCGCTCGATTCAGGTTAAAATATGTTGGATTTTTCTGTGCTTATCAAATATGGTAATTGTTCACGGGTTCAGAGGTTCAAGCCTGCCCTGGCGCGACTTGAAGTACATCCTGGCACAAGCGCACTAAGGGTTCGCACAAAAATAACTTCACATTTTAAGCGCCGATGCATCCCGCCTGGCTGCGTTGCGAAAGCTCGGAATATGCCTGATATTCCTGCGCTTTCGCGCCTTGCCAGCCGTGCGCCCCAACACTTAAAATTGCGAACTTATTTTTGTGCGAACCCTAAGTACTCGCCATGAGTTTCTACGCAATGGAACAGGGAGCCAGGTCTGGGCCAGGGGTTCAAAGGTTCAGGATAAAGCTATTAGCCATTAGCTCTTAGCTGAATGTGGTAACTGCAGGAAATCAAGTAGACCAGTCAGGGTGTTGCACAGCACCAGGGCGGGCTTGTCAACTGAATTTAATCGCATAGCGCCAGGGCGGGCCTGTAATCCTGTCTAAAATATTTATTATTTTTCGGGGGATGAGAGTAACTGCACCCAAATCAATTTTGCCATGCGAAGTAACTGCCATGAATAAAGAAAAGACATTATACCTGATAGACGGGAGCGCTTATATTTATCGCGCTTATCATGCAATTCATAGCCTTACAAATTCGAAAGGTTTGCCAACAAACGCTGCTTTTGGATTTACCAGGACCCTTTTAAAGCTTATTGAAGAACGGGCTCCTGAATATCTGGCAATGTTCTTTGATGCAAAAGGGCCGACTTTCAGGCATAAAATATATAAAGAATACAAGGCTAACCGCCCTCCAATGCCAGATGACCTGTCAATTCAGATCCCATATATAAAGGATATAACAAAGGGATTCAATATGCCGGTTATCGAGATGTCCGGATATGAAGCAGACGATCTCATCGGCACCCTTTCACAGGCTGCTGAAAAAGCCGGGTTTCATGTGGTCATGGTTACAGGGGACAAGGATTTCATGCAGCTTGTGACCGATAAAATCACTATCTGGGATCCCATGAAGGATAATATAACAGATGCAAAGGCCATACAGAAAACCTTTGGAGTGGAGCCGCTGCAGATGATTGAGGTAATGGGTCTGACCGGCGATACAGCGGATAACATTCCGGGCGTGCCGGGTATCGGCCCAAAAACCGCTATTAATCTGATTAAAACATATCAAAGCATGGAGCTTTTATATGAACGGATTGATAGTGTAAAAAAGAAAAAGCTGCATGAAAATCTTGTTAAATACAAAGACCAGGCCTTTTTGAGCAAAGAGCTTGTCACAATTAATACAAGCCTGCCTTTATCGTTTAATCCGGAAGAGTTTAAGTCCAAACCTCCTGATAACAATATTCTTTCCAGGCTGTTTAAAGACCTTGAATTCAGGCAGTTGCAGCAGGCGTTTCCGCGGAAGAGCGATCTTTCCAAAAAAAAATACAAGACAGTTTTCAGCATTGAGGAGATTTCCGATCTTGTCAACAATCTTGAAAGGGCAGGACTGTTTGCTCTTGACACCGAGACAACCTCTGTAAATCCCATGCAGGCCAGGCTTGTGGGGTTGTCCTTTTCAAGCAGGCATGATGAAGCGTTTTACATACCCTGTGGCCATGATTATCCTGGTGTGCCGGATCAACCCGGTCTTTCAGATGTTTTAAACTTGCTGAAACCGGTTCTTGAAAACCCGGATACAAAAAAAATCGGCCAGAACATCAAATATGACTGGATAGTTCTTACGCGTCATGGAATAAACCTTGCCGGAGTGATGTTTGATACAATGCTTGCTTCATATCTTCTCAATCCTTCAAAGCGCGCACATAATCTCGACCAGATCGCTCTTGATTTTCTTGATCACAGGACAATTACATATAAGGAGGTTACGGGCAGCAAAGGCAAAAAAGGCTCATGCTTTTCTCATGTTCCCATAGAAAAGGCAACGCCATATGCATGTGAAGATGTTGATATTACACTTATGGCTTACAATGTATTGAAGCCGATGCTCAAAGAGGCCTGTCTTACAGAACTTTTTGAAAAGGTTGAAATGCCTCTTGTGCCTGTTTTGATGAAGATGGAAATGACGGGAATATGTGTGGACAAAGAAAAGCTCAGATCTCTTTCAAAATCCTTTGAGCATCAGCTTGAAGGGCTTGAGGCCAGCATATATTCAATTGCAGAAGAAGAATTTAACATCAACTCATCGCAGCAGTTGGGCCGGATTTTTTTTGAAAAGCTCAAACTGCCGGTACAGAAAAAAACCAAAAAAAAGACAGGCTATTCAACAGATGTCGATGTGTTAACGACCCTTGCCGAACAGCATGAACTTCCGGCTATTATTTTAAGATACCGCAGCCTGTCCAAACTGAAATCAACATATACCGATGCTCTGCTTGAACTCATTCACCCGGAGACAGGCCGTATCCATACCTCGTTCAATCAAACAATTACAGCCACAGGCCGTCTCAGCAACTCGGATCCGAATCTTCAAAACATTCCCGTGCGTACCGATGACGGCAGGGAAATACGCAAAGCATTCATCCCTAAAAAAGGATGGTTGATTCTTTCAGCCGATTACTCGCAGATAGAGCTGCGCATTCTGGCACATTATTCAAATGATCAAATACTGATAAAGGCTTTTCAGGACGACGAGGATATTCACACCCGCACTGCAGCCGAAGTGTTTCAAGTTTTTCCTTCTTTTATCACTCCTGAGTTAAGGCAGCAGGCAAAGGTTATAAACTTCGGCATTGTGTATGGCATGAGCGCTTATGGTCTTTCCAAAGAGCTTGGCATAAGCAGGAAGATGGCAAGAACCTATATAGAAAACTATTTTGCAAGGTACAAAGGCGTTAAAGAATTTATTGACCGGGCAATAGAAGATGCAAAAAAAACAAAGAAAACATCCACTCTGTCAGGCCGCATCCGTTTTTTACCCGATATCAACAGCTCCAACAAAAACGTGCGCGAATTTGCCGAGAGAACAGCGGTCAATACTCCAATTCAGGGATCAGCCGCAGACCTTATAAAGGTGGCTATGATAAATGTTGATTCTGCATTAAGGGCTAAAAATCTTGAGACAGCAATGCTTCTTTCCGTGCATGATGAAATCGTTTTTGAAGCGCCTCCTGATGAAATCGATCTGGTTCAGGAGCTTGTCAAAAATATTATGGAAGGTGTCTGGGACATAAAGGTTCCCCTGAAGGTGAATATTGCATCCGGCGCTAACTGGGCGGAAGCACATTAGGAGCGCGAAAACTAAACAGTATTAGCCATTCTTGCCAGTGATTTTGCAAGGTTGTCAAGGACAGTCTCATCGGGCAGGGTGATGGTCATTTTAAGCTCACCATCTTCACCTTTTTCAAGACATTCGGAAAGACGCGCCTTGAAGGTTTCAGCCATTTGAATTGTTTGCGCTGTTTCCTCTTTTTCTGGAAACATCTCGCCGATGAAAGTAAATGCTGCTCCCAGGAGTTGTCCCCCTGCTTTTGCAATTTTTTCTTTGCGGACGAGCTGTTGGGCTTCTCTCTCCACTTGCTCTTTCAGGTTTTCATCAGGTGGTGCATCCGGTTTTACGCCAAGGAGAATCTCCAGACGATTTTTCAGCTCATCCAGACCGCTTGAAAGATCAATGGCCGAGGTTTTGGTATCCGGGTCGAGGGCGGCCAGAAACAATGCCTGTTTGGCCGCCAGTGTTCCTAAAAGACCTTCCTCTAATGTATCCTCTGTAACCAAAATGAATATCTGAACAGATCTTTTTTGTCCCATACGATGCGCTCTGCCTATCCTTTGTTCGAGTACTGCCGGATTCCAGGGCAGATCGACGTTTATGACGGTATTTGCAGCCTGGAGATTCAGCCCGGTGGAACCCGCGTTTGTAGTTATAAAAAGTTTGCATTCAGGGTCTTTTTGAAACTGATGTATCAGGCCCTGCCGTTTTTTCTGAGGAATGGAACCATCCAGTCTGACATAATCGAGTTCGCGCTTGTTCAATAACGGTTCGATCAGGTTCAGCATTGTAGTCCATTCAGAGAAAAGGACAATCTTCCGGTCTTGTTCACTCATTAAATGATTAATAAGAACATCAAGTTCTTCTAATTTGCTGGAATAACCAGGCGGGTTCTTATCTACCAGGAAAGTGCTGTTAGCAGCCATCCTGCACATGAGCAGGGCTTTCTGGAGTCTGAGAAGATCCATTTCAGAAATATATTTCTTTGAAATTATGGCGCTGACAATTTTCCTATGGCTATTGTGCAGTTCAAGCTGTTTATCTGTTGGAGGGATTCTCCTGATTTCTGTGGTTCGTGGAGGCAGATCATCAATAACTTTGTCCCGCGTCCTGCGAATTAAAACCGGTTTTAGCTTTTCCCTGAGATTATCCAGGTTTTTATATCCTAACAATTTGCCCTTTTTATCTACCACTCTGTATTTATTATAAAAGCGAAAGGCCGGACCCAGACGTCTATCATCAATAAACTCGACGATTGAAAAAAGGTCGTCCAGGCGATTTTCAAGGGGCGTTCCTGAAAGTACCAGTGCAAAAGGAGATCTAAGAGCTTTAACCGTCTGGCTGGTTTTAGTCTCCCAGTTTTTTATCCTTTGCCCTTCATCCAGGATGATTAGGTCCCATCTAACTCTTTCTATGGAAAGTATGTCTCTAAGTACCTGTTCATAATTGCATACTGTGAAAAAGCATGGGCTGTCATATTGAGCAGCTCTTTCTTCAGCGCTTCCAAGTACAACCTGACAACTGCGATCAGCAAATCGTTTTATTTCCAATCGCCACTGGGACTTGAGAGAAGCCGGACATATAATAAGAACCCTGGATATATCAGCGTCTTGAGAAAGCAACTCAGCAACGCCTATCCCCTGAATCGTTTTTCCCAGCCCCATGTCATCTGCGATTACCGCTCTGCCTGAGCCTACTGCGAATGCAATGCCGTCAAGCTGATAGGGAAGCAGTTCTGTCTTTAGAAGTGTTTTTCGCAGAGGATGTTTTGCAGGATCATTGCGTATTTCTCTGACTTTTCTCTTGACCCGCTCATAGTACAACTCTTTATTAATATACTCTTCTGCATCCGGATATACGCTTACATCGTGACCATGATTTTGAAGATTTCTGATGCACTCTACAAGACCCCTGACGTCTTTAACCGGTTTTCCTTTAAAAGGGTGGAGTAATGTCATGGCCTGCTGGTCAAGGTTTTCGGGAACAAGCAGCCACAATTCCAGATTTTTTCCATAGTTCATATAAAGAGCGATGTTTTTGGTCTGATATGGAGTTTCCTGCACGGTTTTGTTGAATCTGCTTTTCATTTTGTCCAGGACATGCAAGATGTGCTTGCATGTGCCAAGGGTATTTTTCCTGAAATCAGGGCAGGAGCAGTATGATTCACCTCTTTCCCAGCCTCGCAAGGCTACGCGATAGGTTTTGCCCGAGGAGCAGTTCATTACAGTATAGTCAGTCCATAATTTGTCTGGATTAAGGGACTTCAAGCGCATCTTCTGGTTTTTTGCCCTTTCAGTTCTTTCAGAAACAGCTTGTTCAACAAGCTCTGCATCGGTAAGGCTTTCAATTGGGACTTTCTCTGGTGGCGGAGCAGCAAGGCCAAGGGCCAATTTTTCCTCCAGTATAAGAGAAAAAGCGGCGCCTAAGTGTTCACAAGCTGTTGTGCAAGCGCTGCATTGAAAGTTCAATTTCTGATTTTTTGCAGGATCCAGACGAATTGTAATAACTGCTTCTCCCAGATTGAGCTGAAAAATATTTCTTTTCAGGATAACCTGTTCACTGATGTCAATTTCGTATTTTCCGCCCTGCCTGATGAGTTTTTCCCCATTTGTTCCCAGCAGCTTACATGCCTGAATGTAAGTCAGGTGTGAGAGTTTGTCTTTCAGATTTATCATTGTTGTTACTCCCTATTGAGATTTGTCCATAAAAAAACCGATTTCTTTCTATCGACCTTTAGTCAAAATTTCAACAAAATATTTGGCATCCTTCATTTTGCAGTTTACACTTGACTGAAAAGTGGCAGCGGCATCCTGCCGCTGATCCAAGAAGCTGGAAGCCTCTTCTACAATTTACAATTTTTAGTTTCAATAAAAGTGTCAACTACTTTTACCACAAAATGAAGCATGCCAAAATATTCATAGCGAAATGTGTTTTATAGAGATGGTTCCTTCCTTGGCACCAGGATAAAAGGCCCGCGTCGTGTCAAAACAGACAGCCCTGACACATATCTTTTTGTACATTTATAACTATCTATTATTAAAGAACAATGATAAATTAATCATTAATCTGCGGAATACTTTCGTCGCGCTGTTTTCACTCCCACCCCCTCCCGCCTCGCAAGCGAGAGCGTTGCGGGCAGGCCGACCCTCCACTGTCAGGTGGGAAAGGGTTGATTTTAATGATATCAACCTATTAGTTCCCTCTCCACTGGGGGAGAGGGTTAGGGTGAGGGGGATTTCATGCGTCAGGGCTGCAAAACAGAACGGGTTATTGATTTTTTCACTTTACGAGTTTATAGATAACATCGGAAAGGCAAGGGGTTTTTAAATCATCTGAATGAGGTTGTTCTTGAAAAAACTAACAGAAATCGATTCTTAACGATACAAACTTATAAAACTGAGGAACGTTTCATAAATACATTTATTGCAAGGTTGCAGTTCTTTTATATCCTTTTTACTATCCTGTAAAATGCATTTCGATCATATTTCAACCTAAGTTGAGCGATTTATTGCGAAGATATGTGCTGAGGTATTGATGCATAAGGGTTTGCGAAAACCACCCCGGAGGAATAGGCTTCGCATTCCACAGGGCAAGCAGGCATACCTGTGGATATGTCGAGGATTTTCGCGAATCCTTAATCCTTGATGCGCAAAAGATCGGTGCAGATCGAGCAAAAAATCGCTCAATTTGTAACACTTTAGCTTTTTGAAAATAAATGCGCTTCAGGTATAATCAGATTTAAACCAGGAAAAACTCACGAATAAGAAATCGTAAAGAAAGAACTTGCCATAACTATAAAGAAATAGTGGTAACTT
>JAYENE010000488.1:0-1902 GCA_034721935.1 Thermodesulfobacteriota bacterium | reverse complement strand
CTGCCAAACAAAACAGGAACAAGACTTCGACATTCGACATTCCCTGTTCGACATTCGACATTAAATCAGTCTGTTCAATGGTTAAAGATATTATCATCAATGATGTAACTTTTTTGTATTGCACTCGGTGATTAAAAGCATCGGGCATCAGTGGCATAAGCGCTTAAATAAGTGGGGAATTATTAATAATTAGTAATTCACAATTGATTATTAATTATTATTATACAAAATTGGTCAGTGTTGATAACTACTTAATTTGCCAGTGCAAATTGTCAATAATCAATTGCTAATTGCTAATTGTGAATTTTACTACGACTACTTCTCGGGTTAAAAAAATACTTATTTAAGTTTTATGTAGTAAGGAGTGTGGCTCAAGTTGAAGTAATTACCTGTTCTACCAATTAGTTAGTGCCTGAACGAAAACCCCTGCCACATGATTTGTTGGGTTTCGCTCACTGAAACCATATTTTGGCAATTGCTTGATATTTGTAGGTTGGGTTGAGGTACGAAACCCAACATAATGATTACGCTCAACCCAACCTACAAGAAATCGGACTTTTCGTTCAGGCACTAGTTAACACCTAACACCTGATGAATTCGACTTTTTACGAATTCATTAAATTTTAACCTAAGTTGAGCGATTTTTGGGGAAGAAATGTGCTGAGATCTTGATGCATAAGGGTTTACGAAAACCGCAGGCATACCCGTGGATATGTCGAGGATTTTCGTGAATCCTTGATGCGCAAGAGATCAGTGCAGATCGAGCCAAAAATCGCTCAATTTAGGTTTAAAGGAGTAAGATGGCTAAGAAAAGAAAGACAAGAAAACAACTGCTAAAAGAACCTGATGAGTTTATAAATTTTTCATCCAAATTATTACAGTCTGCGATAAAATATAAGGTTCAAATATCATTTGCCCTTGGTGTAATTGCATTGCTTGTAATTGTTGTTTCAGGCATTTACTATTTTTCAAATAAAGCCGAAAACAGGGCATTTGCCTTGCTGGATCAGGCTATAACCGGATATAATTCCATTGCAAAGGATAATGGGCCTGAAAAGGCTTACCAGGATATTGGGCAGGATTTTGATTTTATTATAAAAAAATATTCAAGAAAAGATGCCGCAAAATTTGCAAGGCTTATATATGCCAATATCTGCCACAATGCCGGAGATTATGAAAAGGCAACAGCCTTGTATGACAAATCTTTAAAAGACTTTAAAAATCACACATTGATTAAAACATTTATCCTGAGTGGAACAGGTTATAATTATGAAGAAAAAAATGATTACAAGGCCGCAGCGAACTATTTTGAAATGATTGTTTCGCAATCAGGCGCTATCATGAAAGATGAGGCTCTTTTCAATCTGGGCCGGCTTTATGCGGTAATGGGTGAAAATGAGAGAAGCATAGCGTCTTTTAAGAAGATTATTTCCGATTATACTGATTCAATCTATGTTGAACTCGCAAAGGAAAGGATAAGCGGTTGAGCAACAAAAAAAAACGGCCAGGCACGGGAGGCGCTGCTTGGCCGTTAAGGAGAAAAACAGATTGAAAAAATTATCAGGTTATTTATTAGTTAAGCAACTTGCGTGCCAGGTTGTCTATCTAATCTGTTCAGCTCCTTTATTACTGAGTTATCAATAGGTTATATTTCTCATCAAGATTGCTTGCCCTTATAAACTATTTATTATTACCAAAATCGGTTTCCAGATAGAAACGATTAGTTTCCATCTGGAAACCGATTTCACTTTTAAAGAGACTTTTTGGACAGGATTAACCCTCCACAAATATAGGCGGGCAAGCAGGATATTCAGGATTAAAACATCAAAACTCCTTGTTTGTTCACTTGAAACAAAATTTTGTTTATCCTGTTATCCTGTCTGATTTTTCAAATGGCTAACG
>JAYENE010000487.1:0-8554 GCA_034721935.1 Thermodesulfobacteriota bacterium | reverse complement strand
CGATCTCTTGCGCATCAAGGATTCGCGAAAATCCTCGACATATCCACGGGTATGCCTGTGGTTTTCGCAAACCCTTATGCATCAAGATCTCGGCACATATCTTCGCAATAAATCGCTCAACTTAGGTCTAAGTTATTTCTTTACGCTCACTTATGTGCGAGTTTCAGCCGTTCTTAAATTTAATTGTCCGCTGCCTCAGGTTGACCAGATAATGAGTTTGTAAATTTCTGAGTATAGGAGTAAATCCGATGTTAAAAAAAATTTGTTTTATATCTCTTTTTTCCCTTCTCTTGCCTTCAATCTGTTTTGCCGAGCGCCAGTCCATTCTTACCCCCTCGATTTCGGCAAGTGAGAAATACACCGATAACTTATTCCTTTCCGAAGATGACACTGAGTCAGAGTGGATTACTACGATCAGCCCTGGCATCCGGTACAATCTTCTCGGCAAAACCAGTGAAGTAAATTTAAGCTATACACCAACATTCGTTTATTACGATGAGCACACTGATTTTAATACTATTCGTCATAATGCATCAATAGCAGGGCGAATCCAGGTGGCCAAATACACGGAGTTGACCGTAAGCGATGCCTTCATGAGAACTGAAAAGCTAATCAACATGGAAGAACCAGAAGACGAGACGATTCGCGAAAGCAGAGAGCCGTATTATACCAATACAGTGTCCACCGGGATTTCACATCAGTTCGGCCCTGCCGACACTATCAGTCTTAAATACACAGATACATTACGCAACAATAATGACCCTGATGAAGAGAATTCCAAGAGTCATGCCGCAGATCTAAACCTTGCGTACTGGTTTTATCCCCATTTGGGTATGGAGACCCGGATAGGTTATCAGCAGGGAGAATTTGGCGGCACATCCGATGATTTTGATCAATGGAACGGACACGTAAAACTTATCCGGAAGTTCTCAGCCCACCTTAACGCGTTCATTAAATATGCGCATACTGACATGAACTATCGGGAAAACACTTCCGACTATCAAGTCTATGACGGCTCCATTGGTATGGTATATACAATCGAAAAAGATACATCCATCTCCATCTCCACGGGTTATCTTGTACGCGATAAAACGGGAGAAGATGACGAAAAAAGAATTACGGCGAATATTGACCTGGATAAATCATGGGATTTTAAACGAAGCTCTATCGGCTTCAAAGCTGCTTCCGGTTATAAAGACACTTATTTTGGCGCAGAGAATCTCGGGTTTAACTGGTACTGGACGCTTTCTGCCAAAGCGAGTCACTATTTTTCAAAACATCTTTCGGGAAATATCTCCGGCAGCTACAGACGGGACAAGTATGAGGACACGGAAGATAACCGTAAAGACTATACCACGGTCGGTGCAGCAGGTTTAAGCTATCAGCTACGGCAATGGATAACGACAGCGCTTATGTACACCTACCGAAATCGAAACTCCAACATTCATACAAGCGATTACGAGGAAAACAGTGTCATCCTCACAATCACCTTAACCCCCATCAAGCCGATTCGGTTTTGAAATGAACTATATCCTACTGACCATCGATGTCGAAGACTGGTTTCAGGTAGAAAACTTCAAGCAATACATCCCTTTTTCCTCCTGGCCAACCCGTGAACTACGCGTTGAAGAAAACACACACCACCTCCTTGACCTCCTTGACTCAATTAAATTAGTTCAAAGTTCAAAGTTCAAAGCTGACAGCTCAAAGTTCAAAGTCGAAGATCCGCCGTATTCGTGGAGGACTCAAAGCTCGGAATCCAGCAACCAGCAACGAGCAACGAGCAGCGAGCAGCGAGCAGCGAGCAGCCCAAAAGCAACTTTCTTTGTTTTAGGCTGGATAGCAGAGCGTTTTCCCCAACTAATCCGCGAAATTCATTCCCGTGGCCACGAAGTTGCATCCCACGGCTACTTGCATAACCTCTGCAATCAACAGTCCCATGAGGAATTGAAAAAAGACTTAATTGACAGCAAAAAACTGTTGGAAGACATAATCGGATCACCTGTTTTTGGGTACCGTGCCCCCAGTTTTTCTATAGATAATGACATCCTCAAAATGATTGAGGACTGCCGCTATCTATACGACTCAAGTTATAATTCTTTTGCTATGAACAAGCGATACGGTCACATAGATATCTCCCAAAATGGAAGAAAAGGTATAGCAATGCAAATTTCCAAAACCGATCATGCAACTTCCACGAAATCATCAATCATCAATCATCAATCATCAATCCTGTATGAGCTTCCAATTAGTAATATAAAAATTAAAAATTTAAATTTACCTTGGGGCGGCGGCGGATACTTTCGTCTGATCCCTTTTCCTGTGTTCAAAATGGGTGTCCAATCGATTCTGAAAAAAGAAAATGCCTATCTTTTTTACATGCATCCGTGGGAAGTTGATCCGGAACAACCTAGAGTTTCAGAGGCCTCAAAGTTTTTTAAGTTCAGGCACTACATCAATTTGGACAAGACTGTTTACAAACTATCATCATTTATAACAGCCTTTAAGAAATGCCGTTTCATTACATGTCACGACTATCTTCACCTTCGCTAGCCACCAGCCATCAGTCATGAGCTGGTTTCCTCTGCATGCACCCGTGGGAAATCGACCATGGGCAGCCCAGAGTTGCAAAGGCTTCGACGTTCTTTAAGTTCAGGCATTATACTAATTTGAATAAGACCGTTTACAAACTATCATCGTTTATTGAAAACCTTAAACAACATCGTTTTATTACCTGCTATGGCTACCAACTTAAGGCGGGACACCTTGTAATCTCAAGGAGTTACAGTAGGGTGGGCATTGCCCGCCAATCTATGCAATTTGCAGAGATCGCCCATTGATGGTGGGCATTGCCCACCCTGCAAATTGTCCCGCTTCAACCTAAGGGCTCGGCAAAAAATAACTTCACATTTCAGACGCCGATGCATCACGCCTGACTGCGTTCCGAAAATTCTGAATATGCTTGATATTCATGCTTTTTCGCGCCTTGTCAGCCGAGCGCCTCAACGCCTGAAATTGCGAACTTATTCTTTGCCGAACCCTAAGTTGAGCGATTTATTGCGAAGATATGTGCCGAGATCTTGATGCATAAGGGTTTGCGAAAACCACCCCGGAGGAATAGGCTTCGCATTCCACAGGGCAAGCAGGCATACCCGTGGATATGTTGAGGATTTTCGCGAATCCTTGATGCGCAAGAGATCGGCGCAGATCGAGTAAAAAATCGCTCAATTTAGGTTCAACTATGGCATGCACACTGGTTGCCTCTAAAATCCAGTATCATCCGACTTTCACTAATACTCAATCTTCACGCTATGAGCCACGCCTTGGCGTGGCCATGCCTGCCCCGTGTAGCGCTTCATCTACTTCACTGGGGAGCTATGAGCGCGGGCATCGCCCGCTTATTGCGCACGTAGAAGCCGGCCTTAGAAGCTTTGACCGGACCATGCCGGAAGAAATCAACAGAATCGTTACCATTTGTCTCGCAGAGCAAGCCAGATTTGTTTTAACCGATTCAGGGGGTTGCAGGAAGAAACAACATTCTTCAAAACCCCGTGCCTTACACTTCGTCCAAACACAGAACGTCCAATTACCATAACTGAAGGAAGCAATAAGTTAACAAATATTGTGAATCTGTGGGCAGATATCGAAAGCCTCCTCAATGGCTCCCATAAAACAGGTAAAATTCCAGACCTGTGGGACGGTCATACTGCGGAAAGAATCGTAGAGACCTTTGAATTTCGCCATAAATAGTCGAAATGGTCATTCTCGTGCAAACGGGAATCCAGTCCCCGACCTGCCCGCTCGTGCCTTGGCCGCCTCGCTCTGCCTACCCGCTGGGGTTTGCAATGACGCGGTAAAACCCACAAGCAACTCGCAACTCGCATCTATGATCACCATCAGACCATACAGGACAACCGACCAAAAGGCTTGGGATGCCTACGTCATGCATCATCCTGAGGGAACCGTTTTTCATTTGACCGCATGGAAAAACGTCATTGAAAAAACTTATAGCCACAAAACTTATTACCTGATGGCCGTCGAAAATACAGTAAACAGAGGGCAGAGGGCAGAGGGCAGAGGGCAGAGGTCAGAGGACAGAGGACAGAGGTCAGAGGTCAGAGGACAGAAGTCAGAGGACAGAAGTCAGAGGACAGAGGTCAGAGGTCAGAGGACAGAGGACAGAGGTCAGAAACGATCTTTCAGCTATGAGCCACGCCTTGGCGTGGCTATGAGCAACGAGCTCAACATCGTTGGCATCCTGCCCCTTTTCGAGCTGAAAAGCCTTGTTTTCGGGCACTATCTCGTTTCAGTCCCCTTTGCTGAACTTGGCGGCCCTCTTGCAGAAAATGAAACCATATGTCAGCAATTAGTCGAAAAAGCAATTGAGCTTACACGGACAAGAAAGTGCGATTATCTTGAACTAAGAAACGAACATACTATCTCTGATCTTGTCAAAAAGTCTCTTTATTATAATTTCAAAAAAGAGATATTCCCTGACCCCGACCAAAATATGCAGGCAATACCGCGCAAGGCAAGACGCATGATACGCCAGGGGATAAAATTCGGGCTTTCTTCGGAATTCGGCCTACACCTTCTCCACGACTTTTATGAAATCCTTGCAAAAAGCTATCACCAGTTGGGAACACCCATCTTTCCGCGCAGACTCTTTAGAAATTTTTTGGAGGAATTCGGCACAGACTCACAAATCCTTCTTATTCGGAACAAGGAGGGAACCCCAGTCGCCACGGTTCTGAGTTACTTTTACAAGGACCGGATTGTGCCTTATTACGCCGGGTCAATCTTTGAATATCGGAAGCTGGCGCCCAACGATTTCATGTACTGGGAATTAATGAAATATGGATGTGAACGCGGATTCAATGTATTTGACTTTGGAAGAAGCAAGATAGGTACAGGCTCGTATCATTTTAAAAGACATTGGGGTTTTGAACCTGTTCCTCTTTCCTATCAATACTATCTCAACAGAATAGACAAACTTCCCAACTTGAGCCCAGCCAACCCAAAGTACCAAAAAAAAATCGAACTATGGAAAAGACTTCCCTTTATTGCCACAAAGATACTGGGTCCTCCCATTGCAAAATATCTGGCATGAAGACCGGTAAGTAGTAAAGAGTAGGTAGTATGCAGCAAAATACAACTGGATATAGAGCTTATCGCGATCTGAAAGTTTACAAGCTTGCCTATCAGCTTGCGTTGGATATTCAGAAAGTATCAAAAAATTATCCAAAAGAAGAGAAATATTCTCTAACTGATCAAATAAGACGTTCATCAAGAAGTGTTCCAGCAAACCTGGCCGAAGCTGGCTCCGCCCCGTAGGTGAAGATTATGTTTTGGATATACGGAATTAAAAGCCAAAGTAACGATCGGGTCTACATTGGACAAACAAATGATTTGGAAAAGTGAGTTAAATCCCACAATAGCGGCGTAGTTTCATCAACTAAGAAGGATAGATTTTGGTCACTCATTGCTTATGAAACATGTGCAACACGACAAACAGCTCGTTGGCGGGAGTTCCAGCTAAAGAAATCTCGTGGTAAGAGATTAAAATGGATTCGTGAGCATTCAGTGAGGCTACGCTCTCTCTGAGCTGTAATCTTTACAAGCTACACACCGGAGGGGAAAAAACGAAGATATCAGAAAGCATTTGTCAGCAAACTGATAGACTGTGCTGGCGAAGCAGGTGAAACTGAGGTGTGGCTGGACTTCTCAAAGGATTTTGGATATCTCAATGCGGTTAAATATCAAGAACTTATGGATGGCTATAATCAAGTAAATAAGATGCTTTATGGCATGATCGATAAAGCAGACAAATTCTGCCACTGACTTCCGGCTTACTGCATACTGCATACTCCTTACTCCATACTGCCTACAGCTTTTTTATCATGAATATTCTCTACATCGCCCATCGCATCCCTTATCCTCCCAATAAAGGTGATAAAATACGTTCCTTTAATGAGATCAAACATCTTTCCGCATCTCATAATGTTGATCTTGTCTGTCTGGCTGACAGCGCAGATGACCTGAAATATAAAAGCAATTTGCAAAAGTATTGCAGGCGAGTCTTTGTGCAGCATTTCAAAATCAGCCAGGCTAAACTCCGGGGCTTAGTTAGTCTTATCAAGGGCAAAGCAATTTCAGTAGGCTATTTTTACAGCAAAAAAATCCAGCAGGTTGTCGACCGGTGGATGTCAGGTACCACTTATGATGCCGTAATCTGTTTTTCCTCGCCCATGGCAGAATACGTTCTTAACCAATCCACCAATCACCTAATCAACCATTCCACCAAAACAATCATGGATTTTTGTGACGTGGATTCGGAAAAGTGGCTTCAATACTCTCAGAAATCTAAATTTCCTCTTAATTTAATTTATCGAATCGAAAACAAAAGACTCCTTGAATATGAAAAAAAGATTAACAGGTCTTTTGATAACTCGATATTTGTTTCCCAGCAGGAGGCGGATCTTTTTTACAGGCTTTTTCCTGAAGCAGAAAATGTTTTTGTTATTGAAAACGGTGTTGATCTCGAATACTTCTCACAACTCGTAACTCGCAACCAGCAACCAGTAACGAGTAACCAGCAACCCACTCTATTGTTCACCGGTGCCATGGACTATTGGGCCAATGTGGACGGCGTGCTATGGTTCTGTGAAAAGATTTTTCCAATTGTTAAAGACAGGTATCCAAAAGTACAGTTTTACATCGTAGGGTCTAGCCCAAATACAGAAATTCAAAAATTAGGACACAATAATAAAAGTATTAACATCACCGGCTTTGTTGAGGATATAAGGCCGTATTATAAAGAAGCCGATGTTTGCGTTATACCACTTCGCATTGCCAGAGGAATTCAAAATAAAGTACTTGAAGCCATGTCAATGGGAAAAGCAGTAGTAACTACATCTGCTGCTGTTCAAAGTATTAAGGCCACACCTGGAGAACACCTGCTTGTTGAAGATAATTCTGATAAATTTGTCGAAGCTGTCTTTAGGTTGCTAGAAAATAATACTTTAAGGAATTATTTAGGAACAAATGCACGGCAATTCGTAAAGTCGAATTACAACTGGCAGACGAATATGAAGAAATTTGACAAATTAATATACGGTTTTGAATTTTCAGCCACGAATGACACGAATGAACACAAATATTAAAAAACATATAATTTGATGATTAGGCACACCTGCACAATAGAATTTATGTCCCCTCCTTTTGCAAGCGGGAAAGATTGATGAGGTGGAAAGCATATGAGTGCAACTATTAGCGCGGTGATTGAGCCTTTAATTAGGAAAAAGATCTTCAACACTGAAAAAGAAGCTATCCAAGAGCTTACGCGAGAGTATATTCTTAGGCAGATTGCTACCCTGCAACGCAAGATTGGCCGTTTTGAGCGAAAGAATGGGATGCGCTTCCAGCAGTTTTGCGACTATCTTCATGATCGATCGGTCTTGCTGGAAAATAGTAAGCTTTCAGCGGAACAACGCCAAGCGCTGGCGCGGGCTGTTATGCAAGAAGAGGATGACTGGTTAGACTGGAAAGTCGCCAACGAGATGATAGAGAGCTGGATAGGGCTCCAGCAGGAGATTGAAACTTGACTACGTTGTCTTCTTTACTTGGAACTTTGATGGCTATCCTTCAGTCTCACCCTATATGCAAGCATGCAACCGTCATGGAGACGAAAGTATTTTCCTCTGATCAATTCTTTCTTAAGGTTAGGGCAAAACTCACAGGAGAAAACCTATTTCAGCCACGAATTTAGGGTTCGGAAATAGCGGCAACGTATGTGTCGACGCCTTTAGTCTTCCAGCTTTCTGGCCTCCGGGCCTCCAAGCATCCCAGCTTTATTGCTTTTTATCCTATTTATCAAAAAATGAAGACCCGATCCCAATCATTATGTAAAAATTCGTCAACCACAGATCCTTACCACATAGGAAAAGTTAATTTAATTTGAGTGTACCCTTTTTTGCTTTTTCTATGTTTTATGCTGCCTTTTTCTCGCAGTAGTCGTCAGCATAATCTTCTTTATCCAAAAGCTAACCGCACAGGTCGACATTTTTCAAAGGTCTCAGCGTGTGGGCTGAAGACCAAATTTCCAATTTCAACGTTCCGTGAATGGTTACCAATAATATTTGACCAGATGATGGATGAATGACAGGAAATGGCTTGGCTGATAGTGCGGGAATGCGGGGTATTGAGTATCGCAAAATATCAATTTTGATGAGAAGATTGCTTACAAGGTTCACGGTTCAAGCTTAGAGAACGGTGAAAGGAAATGAACTTATGAAAAGACTTCCTGTAGGGATACAGACGTTTCGTGATATTGTTCAAAACGATTATCTGTATGTGGACAAGACAGAGAAAATATTTGATTTAGTATATAATCCAAAAGGCGTATATTTTTTTTCCAGGCCGAGAAGGTTCGGGAAGAGTCTTTTGATTTCCACGTTGAATGAGATATTTGAAGGGGAGCAGGAGCTGTTTAAGGATCTGTGGATATACAAGGCAGATTATGCGTGGGAAAAACATCCTGTAATAAGGATTGATT
>JAYENE010000486.1:0-8560 GCA_034721935.1 Thermodesulfobacteriota bacterium | reverse complement strand
AAATTTTATTTGATCGTCGTTATTTCTTAACGCTCACTAACATGCTCAAACAGTCAGCCGTTTTAAATTTAACTGCCCGCCACATCAGGTTGTTGGCAGGTTACTTTTTGAGTTTGTAAATTTCTGTTTAATATTGATGGCTTCGTAAAACGTCGAAACGTACGTCATTGCGAATCCGCCAGCGCCCTTTGGCGAACGAAGCAATCTCATGGATTGTAACTGCTTGTAATTGCTGGATTTCCGCTTTCGCGGGAATGGCAAACAGAGCGGAAATTCGACTTTTTACGATACCATGAATGTTTAAGATTGAAACTTTATCGCAAAGCCTTATTAAAGCTTGATTACTAATGAGTTAGAATTTGATTAGTTCACATGTGACTTGTCCGGTTTATCCCGTAGCCCTATTCCCTTAGCAATTTGCTCACCTGACAAATCGGATTTTATCTAAATCTAATTCTTTTCTAATCAAAACCTAATAATCTCGGTATAAAGGCTTTAGTGAACTTGAAACAGGTTACTGCGAAACCTTTGAATTTTGTCATTTCGAGGAGGTGATTATAAGAGGTGATTATAAGAAGACATTAATCGGATATTAACATAACTCTAACACAAATCTAACAATTGTGACGTATTTTACTTAGGAACTACTCAGGTGGATAGGCTGAAGGCTTTTGGGAAAAGACTCATAAAACTCAATAATAGCATAGCCATTCAAGTATACTGTTCCCAAATACGGCTTTTGCCGTTGGGGTAGGAATTGATCAGTACCCTTCAGTCTACAGCCTTCAGGCTAATAAGCTGAGCAGTTATTTTTATTTTAACGCATAAAACATGGAGGTAAGAAATGAAATTAAGAACTCTTTTAATATCTGTAATCGCTCTGACCATTTGTTTTACGGCTAATCCGGTTTGGGCCGGAAACATAGTAATTAAAGGCTCAACAACTGTATTGCCCATTGCTCAAAAGGTTGCCGAAGTATATATGAAAGACAACCCTGATGTAAGAATATCCATTTCAGGAGGCGGATCAGGCAACGGGATAAAGGCGCTCATCGATGGATCTACTGATATTGCCGACAGCTCCCGCTTTATCAAACAAAAGGAAGTAAAGCTAACTGTTGAAAAAGGAAGATATCCGGTTCCTTTTGCAGTGGCTTACGACTGTATCGTGCCTGTGGTGCATCCAAGCAATAATATAATGAATCTCACCATGGCTCAGCTTAAAGACATCTATATGGGCAAAATCAGGAACTGGAAAAAGATTGGCGGACCTGACAGACCGGTTGTTGTCATCTCACGTGACACCTCTTCCGGAACCTACGAGGTCTGGTACAAAAAGGTAATGAAAAAAGAAAGGGTTTTCCCCAGGGCGCTTCTCCAGGCTTCAAACGGCGCTATTGTTCAGGCTGTTGCACAGAATAAAAATGCCATTGGCTACATCGGTCTCGGCTATACGACCGGTTCCATCAAAGCTTTAAGGGTCAACAATATCGAGGGGTCGGCAGAAACAACTCTGAATGGAACATATCCCATCAGCAGGCCGCTCTATATGTTCACGCAGGGATGGCCAAAGGGCGATACGCTTAATTTCATCAACTTTGTAGTGCATCCTGAAAAAGGTCAAAAATATGTATCTGAAGCAGGGTATGTGCCTTTGTATTAAAAGGAAAGTAAGGTTAAAGGGTTCACAGTTCAAAGGTTCAGAGGTTCATGGTTAAACCGATCTGTTCATAGCGGATGGTATGCGTTCCCACGCTGGAGCATGGGAACGAGAAAAATCAACAATCATCAATCCAGAAGGATGAACGTCCAACACCCGCCTGCCATGCATTACAAACGATGGTAGTATGATCATTGTCACAGGGCCGACGCGCAGCGCAGGCGCTTGCGCCGCGTGGACACAAGGATATTCTACCAAGACTACTCAAAGGCATTGCGGGCAGGTCGAACGTCCAACATCGAATTTTGAATAATGATGTCGCTTCGCTCTTCAATTTGAAACAAACGGAGCGGAGCGACTCCATAACTTTAGGCGCTTTAGCGCACTTTACCTTTGAACCCTGAACTCTGAACCTTGAACCTTGAACCCTAAGGAGAAAGTGTGACAACAAGCAGTCATAGCGGAAAAAGCAGATACAGAACTGAAAAGATCATCCGGATCACATTTTTTTGTATTTCGCTGGCTTCAATAGCGACCCTTGCATTAATTACGATTTTTTTATTTATGGAGGGTCTTCCCATTTTCAAAGAGGTTTCTGTTAAGGATTTTGTTTTTGGACAATACTGGTACCCGACTGATGAGCCCCCGGATTTCGGAATCTTTCCGCTTATTGTCGGATCCATAGCCGTAACAGGCGTATCTTCCTTAATTTCCATTCCATTGGGAGTGCTGACAGCCCTTTATCTTGCAGAAACAGCATCTGCAAGTGTGCGGCAATGGGTCAAACCAATTGTGGAACTTATGGCAGCGCTCCCATCTGTGGTAATAGGCTTTTTCGGGATGGTGATAATAGCGCCTTTTCTTCAAGAAGTCTTTGATATTCCCACAGGCCTGAATCTTTTTAATGCATCACTAATGCTGGCTTTCATGTCTATTCCGACTATTTGCAGTATTTCAGAAGACGCCATCTTCAGTGTTCCAACAGAGCTTAAAGAGGCTTCCCTGGCGCTTGGCGCCACCAAATGGGAAACCATATCACGAGTTATCCTCCCGGCATCCCTTTCCGGCATCACAACTGCAATTATTCTTGGCATGTCCAGAGCTATCGGAGAAACCATGGTAGTACTGATGGTTGCAGGAGGCGCGGCTATTGTCCCCATATCACTGTTTGATCCGGTCAGGCCAATGCCGGCAAGCATAGCCGCAGAAATGGCGGAAGCCCCTTTCAGGGGAGATCATTACCATGCCCTGTTTGCAACGGCAGTTGTTTTGTTTCTTTTCACGCTGCTTTTTAATCTCGCAGCGGATCATATCTCTCATAAATACAAACAGGTTGGCGCATCAACACTGTAACTAAATTGAGCTATTAGCCTTTAGCGATTAGCTATTAGCTAAAGGCTAACTACTAAAAAGCAAAGCTAAACGCTAATGGCTAATCGTTCATCTTAGGTGTAAAGGAAATCCGTGTTATGTTTAAAAATTCAAACAGCATTCAGGGCCGGCGCAAAGTATTACAGTTTATTATGTTTGGTTTTTTCAGGGTGTCTGCCGCCATTAACGGCATTGCCCTGCTTACCATATTCTATTTTTTAGTATCAAGAGGATGGAGAGCCATCACCTGGACATTTCTTACACAGCCGCCAATGGATTCCATGACAAAGGGCGGGATTTTGCCCTGTATCATCGGAACCGCTTGCTTAGGCCTGGGCGCTATTATTGTGGCTATTCCCATCGGCGTTGCTTCAGCAATCTATCTTAACGAATATGCCTTTCAAGGCCGGGCATTGCGAGTGATCCGTCTTGGGATCAACAACCTGGCAGGTGTGCCTTCAATTGTATTTGGTCTTTTTGGCCTGGCATTTTTTGTGGTTTATCTTAAAATGGGCGTAAGTATTCTTGCAGGCGCCCTTACTCTGGCCGTTCTTACACTCCCCGTTATTATAGGGGCTACCGAAGAAGCTCTGCGGTCTGTTCCAGATACTTACAGAGAAGCATCTCTTGGCCTTGGCGCCACAAAATGGCAGACTATTTATCGTGTAGTCCTGCCCGCGGCCCTGCCAGGCATTCTTACAGGAGGAATTTTAGGGCTCAGCAGGGCAGCAGGAGAAACAGCGCCTATCATGTTTACTGCAGCAGCTTTTTTTACACCTTCTCTGCCGTCATCTATTTTTGACGAAGTCATGGCGCTTCCTTATCACATATATGTTCTGGCAACCGCGGGCACGGAAATCGAGGCAACACGGCACCTCCAGTACGGCACCTCCCTTGTGCTTATCATGCTTGTTCTGGGGTTGAACCTTATGGCAATAATTTACAGGGCGCGATTACAAAAGCAGCGTTAACTGCTCAGGTTATTAGGCTGAAGGCTGAAGACTGTTAGGAAAAAGCGTATTAAAAAACCATTCCAAGCCCTTCAGCCTTCAGTCTAAACAGCTTCAGCCTGACTACGTGAGTAGTTACAAGCGGCATTAATTGAGATGGACTATGGAAAAATCATTAAAAATTGCAATAAAAGAGTTAAATTTTTTTTACAGAGATTTTAAGGCCCTGACAGATATTTCGCTGGATGTTTATGCCCATGAGGTAACAGCTCTTATCGGCCCGTCCGGGTGCGGAAAAAGCACAATGCTGCGCTGCCTGAACCGGATGAACGATCTGATCTCTTATAGCCGCGTCAAGGGAAGTATCCTGCTGGATGATCGGAATATTTACGATCCGGATGTGGATGTTGTTTCACTTCGTCGTCGAATAGGCATGGTATTTCAAAAGCCCAACCCTTTTCCAAAAAGCGTTTTTGAAAATGTAGCTTATGGCATGCGTGTAAACGGTATTAAAGACAAGGCTTATATAGCACAGCAGGTGGAAACAAGCCTCATGGCAGCCGCCTTGTGGGATGAAGTAAAAGACAGAATCCATGAATCAGCCCTTGGCCTGTCAGGAGGGCAGCAGCAGCGGCTATGTATAGCACGGGCCATGGCTGTTCAGCCGGATGTTCTTCTTATGGATGAGCCGTGCTCAGCTCTTGACCCCATCGCCACCCAGAAAATCGAAGAATTAATCCACCAGCTAAAAATAACATATACAATCATCATAGTTACACATAATATGCAGCAGGCTGCCAGAGTTTCAGATATAACAGCCTTTTTCTATCTGGGAAAACTTATTGAAACCGATGTGACGGATACCATTTTCACAAGGCCCAAACTTAAGCAGACAGAAGATTATATCACCGGCAGGTTCGGATAGAAAACGGAGAAATTATTATGACCATACATTTTCAAAGAGAACTTGAAAAAATAAAAAAGAGTATTCTCTCACTTGGCGCCCTGGTTGAAGAACGTGTTCGCATGGCTACCAGGGCCATGGAGCTAAGAGATGCGAATCTTGCGGAAAAAATCATCAAGAGTGATTATGAGATAGATGAGCTTGAAGTGGAAGTGGAGGAAGAATGTTTGAAGATACTGGCTCTGTATCAACCCGTTGCCGTAGACCTCAGGTTTCTCATAGCTGTAATCAAGATCAACAATGATCTGGAAAGGGTTGCTGATGAGGCGGTGAACATCGCAGAAAGGGTTCAGGTTATTGCCAAACGGCAAAGGCTTGATATCCCTTTCAATCATTACCTTATGGCAGAAAAGAGCGAATCCATGCTCAAGAAGAGCCTGGATGCACTTGTGAATATGGACGTGGACCTTGCTTTGCGTGTTTGCAGCTTAGACGATGAGGTGGATAATATGCTGAATGAAGCCTATGATGTGGTCAAACATGCTATTGGCGAGCACCCGGATCGTGTGAGTTATCTGATCAACCTGCTCCTGGTTTCCCGCCACTTTGAGCGGATAGCAGACCATGCCACCAATATTGCCGAAGAGATTATTTATTTAATTGAGGGTGAAATTATTCGGCATCGAGACTTTACCTAAGGACTCGGCAAAAAATAACTTCACATTTCAGGCGCCGATGCATCCCGCCTGACTGCGTTGCGAAAATTCTGAATATGCTTGATATTCATGCTTTTTCGCGCCTTGTCAGCCGAGCGCCTCAACACCTGAAATTGCGAACTTATTCTTTGCCGAACCCTAAATTAAGCGGTTTTTTACTCGATCTGCGCCAATCTCTTGCGCATAAAGGCTTCGCAAAAATCCTCGACATATCCACGGGTATGCCTGCTTGCCCTGTGGAATGCGAAGCCTATTCCTCCGGGGCGGTTTTTGCAAATCCTTATGCATCAAGATCTCAGCACATATCTTCGCAAAAAATCGCTCAACTTAGGTATTAAAGGCATTTTTCCAGTTTTATCAGCCGCCTAAAAAACTCCATAAAATTCCTGCTCCAATTGCAGAACCGATAACACCGGATATGTTGGGCGCCATAGCATGCATCAGAAGAAAATTTGTCGGGTCTTCTTTCTGACCGATCATCTGAACAACTCGGGCGGAATCCGGAACAGCAGATACGCCGGCAGCGCCTATAAGAGGATTTATCTTTTTGCGCAGGAAAAGATTCATAAATTTTGCAAAGAGAAGACCGGATGCTGTTGCTACTCCAAATGATGCGGCGCCAAGGAAGAAGATGCTGACAGATTGAGGTGTAAGGAAAACATCGGCCTGTGTGCTGGCGCCAACCGTTATACCCAGTAATATAGTTACCGTATCGATGATTGAGGTGCGGGCTGCATGTGCTAAGCGTTCCGCAACCAGACATTCCCTTAAAAGATTGCCGAAAAAAAGCATCCCAAGAAGCGGCAAAGCGGCAGGCGCAACGAAGCAGCAGAGCAGAAAACCGATTACCGGGAAAATAATCTTTTCCCTCTTTGAAACAACTCGAGGTTCCTCCATCCTTATAAGCCGTTCTTTGCGTGTTGTAAGCAGCCTCATGATAGGAGGTTGAATTACCGGCACTAAAGCCATGTAAGAATATGCCGCTACTGCAATCGGCCCTATCAAATGCGGAGCAAGTTTTGCGGAAAGAAATATGGCTGTAGGGCCATCAGCCCCTCCGATAATGCCTATGGATGCCGCTTCCTTTGGAGCAAATCCAAGAGCAAGAGCGCCTAAAAAGGTAAGAAATATTCCCATCTGGGCAGCAGCCCCCAAAAGCATCAGCACAGGACGTGCAAGCATTGTTGAAAAATCGGTATGAGCGCCGATCCCTAAAAAGATAAGGCAGGGATAAGTACCGGATGTTACACCAAAATACAGATAATGTAAAACACTGTTGCTTTCGTAAAGACTAAGACCAAGCCCTTTAAACACGGGGATATTACCGATTAAAATACCAAAACCGATTGGGATAAGAAGGAGCGGTTCATAATGCTTTGCTATTCCAAGATATATAAATATGATTCCTACCGTAATCATAATGATATGGCGATAGTCGGCCATTGCAAAACCGGTATTGGATATAAATTCCATTAACAGATTTTCCATTGATTAAATACCACTCCTGTTTTCTGGTAAACTTAGCGCACCTTCGGTGCGGACATAAGCGCCTAAAGTTAAGGTGTCGCTTCGCTCCATTAATTCATACCTGCCCGCCACCTGCCCGCAATGCCACTATTTCGCATGAGTTAGTTTTGCCGCCTTGTTCCTGTGGGCATAACGAACAAAATGAATAGAACATATTCAATGCATGGCAGGCAGGTCGCGAGCCGTACTCAATGCTCTTCGTCTTTTTGCTGGCTCGCCCCGCCCGCCTCGCCTGAGCGGACGTCTTGAGTAGTGCTGACTGCCTCCTTTGGGCAAGAGCGATGGCGGGCAGGTCAGGCGAGGCGGGTGGGTAAAATTAACAGAATTCAACAACTTTAGGCATTTTAGCTCACTTTAGTCACTTATTTTTGCTTGATTACAGAGATAATAACCTTTTCCATCAGGAACAATAAATCCTGCCAGGATCAAATCGTTAATCGTTGAATATGGATGAGACATTCCACACTTCTCAGATATTTCAATAAGCCTTGGCAAAGCAAACGGCTCCCCTATCCTCTTAATTAAAAGTCTGCACTGACCGGCAGCCTCTTTGATATTATTTGACAGCCTCAGATCAGAGTTGCTGACCTCCTGTTTATTATTATTTTTAAACAGCCCTCTTACTTTTTTATAATGCGCATCCCTGTTGTCAAAAAGCCTGAGGATATTGTGAAGCTGAGCAACTGCAAAAGAAAGCAGCATAAGACCTGTAAAGACTATTGATATCCCCAGGGCAGCCATATACCAGCCATTATGCGCTGATATTGCATCTAAACCGTACAATTAACACCTCCCTGTGACAAAAGGCAGTCTTGCTGAAATAATTTGATTGATTTTCTTCATGATTTTACCACTCAGCGCCGGATTACTCTCTATAAGACGCAATAATTCCCGGCCGGGCATCGATAGAACCACCCCATCTGACAGCGCAACCGCTGTCCCGGTATAATAAAAAGGGATGGCCACGGTTGATAATCCTATAACATCACCCTTGTTATGTAAAGTATATGATCTGCCCTCTTTAAAAAAGACCATAAAATTACCTGATAAGATAATGAAAATGGTATGAGCCGGATCGCCTCGACGCGTTATCGCCTCCCCTTCTGTTACCCTGATCCGGCGCATCAAGGAAGCGATTTCTTCTAACTCGGCATGTGAAAAGTCCTCAAAAAAATTCAAGGACTCAATTATATTAATGTCAACAGCCATTATTTCATCCTTTTTTCTTTAGGGTTCGCTCAAAAATAAATTAGCAATTTTAAGTGTTGAGGCGCCTGGCTGGCAAGGCGCGAAAGATTAGGAATATTAAATTAACGCCCTATCGGGCGGGCTTAAAAGATGAACGTCCAACATCGAACGTCCAACATCGAATTTTGAATAAGGTATTCTGCCAATTTATAAACTGACAGAGCGAAGCGATTTCATTATTCGA
>JAYENE010000485.1:0-1921 GCA_034721935.1 Thermodesulfobacteriota bacterium | reverse complement strand
GCTTCTCACTTTTGCTGTACGCAGCCTGACTGTTGAAAATGTAGATTCAATTGGATTTGTAGTGCGAATATGCCTCCAATGCTCGGCTGGAAAATCATAAAAGGTTAATAGCACATCACGATCCTTTAATAGGAGTGTACTCATAGTTATTACTTTTGTACTGATTATATGTATATGCTCTGACATCAGGGACATTAACTGAAATTAATTTGTCAAAGTTTAGCTTACGTAATTCATCCATATGATCAGTCTCCTAACGAAAATGTTCAGTTATATTCTCTCAACTTCTCCAAAATCCTTACCATCGCAAGCGTATCCAGCTCGCAGTATTCAAGCAGCGCGTTACGCATTCTTTTAATTTCTTTTGTATCTTCAATCTCCCACAGGTTCAGCCATGCACTGGATGCCATTGCGCCGTCGCTTATTCCCATTCCATCATAGCTTAACTCCGGTATCAGTGCAGGAAGAACATATTTTAATGAATATGAGCCTTCCATTTGGTGGCGGTAGATATCTTTATTTCTGAAAGGAGCCATCAGATCTCTGATGTTATCGATCATCTTTTCTATCTTTTCTTTATACTCAGGAAACATTTGTGTTAAACCATTTAAAATTCCTGTTTCAAAAGCCTTGTTATATGTCAGCACGCAGGCATCTTCAGGGATTTTGCTTAAGAGTTTTTCTGTAAGTTCTCTTCTCGGGTCAATATGAGCAGGCGCCAGATACTCATAATGCTGCAACACTGCATTTTTGTCTTCAAGGCAATGAAGTGAATACTGAAAAGGAACCTGCTGATAAGGTCTTGTATCATCAAACATTGGAATGGGAACCATGAATGTGGTTTCAAAATCGAGGAAGCATATCGGATACCACAGGGTATCAAGGAATTCCCTGAGCGCTGATTTGTTGGTAATATCCTTTTTATCAAGCGTTCCTTCTAATTGAATCCTCTGGTTTCGCGGTAAAATATCCCTCGGTATATCTTCGAGACGAATTATTCCCTGCCTGTAGAGATTAAACTTGTCCGGCCCGCTGCTTTTCAGGTTGAAAACGGAATATTCCGGAATATGCCGCCAACAGTAGCCGCAAAAGTGGCATTCATAAGGATCGCTGCAATGATGACCAATATCTATATCAGGCTCGTCATCATTCAGCATTTTTCTCATTTTCAGAATTTCACCTTTAACAAACTCCTGTTTTGCAATAATATCAACTGTAAGATCCTCAATTGTAAAAAGCTTATCAATCTCTATTTCACCATGTCTTACATACTGGTTGTTTATGTGAACAAGGGATGCCTTTGCAACAGTAAGGCCGGAGCCCTTGAGAACATAATATTGAATTGCTACGTCATCATAATAAATGTCTTTTACTCCTGTTGATCCTTTTACTTCGTAGATTTCCCATCCCTTTTTGGTTTTTCGCAGGATATCAACTTTTACAAAAATATTATCATAGCTGAAAGCGGCTTCATATAATACTTTTGTTCCATTAGCGATTTCCTTTTCTGTTCTATCAAGCTGATCAGCGAGAGTGACATCATCATAGAGGATTTCGACACCGCCCGGGAAAAGGCTTTTGGCATAGGCGCCCACATCAATACCACTTTGAAACAGCATCTTCTGCCCCTCAGATATTTCATCCTTTAACTCAGGGTGGTATTTATGAAGATACAGAGATTTATGACACTGAAGCCCTCTGATAAAAAGGGATTTGCTAAGGTAAACATTTGATTCTTTATTCATTTTATCGATCCATAATAAGTTTCACCTGTTTTATTGATTGATTTTGGTTATACCTAAGTTGAGCGATTTATTGCGAAGATATGTGCCGAGATCTTGATGCATAAGGGTTTGCGAAAACCACAGGCATACCCGTGGATATGTCGAGGATTTTTGCGAATCCTTGATGCGCAAGAGAT
>JAYENE010000484.1:0-1923 GCA_034721935.1 Thermodesulfobacteriota bacterium | reverse complement strand
CGTCTTATCAATGCTGATAGAACAGGATCCTTATCTTAAGCATCACCCTTTAAACATCGCTATGTAGGCGGCCAGCGGGGTATTATTTATTAATGCTAGGCGGGATAAGTTTCTTTCTGCGGGGTATTGCTTTTGGTCCTCGTGTGAATCAACGGCATGGTTTATCTTAGCACAGGTGGTATGATTTAGCGTAGCGCTATAGGACGAGCCTGCAACACAAGGCAAAGTCCTCTATCCATTATAAGCTCTGTCCGTATACTCGGCGCCCACGTATTGAAAGACATGTGTTTACCCCGGGAGGTCTCACATGTTGCCATGAGCTGAGGTTTTGAGCAATCAAGCCTGATCGCATATGAGGAGTCAGCAGATGGCATATTAGTCGGAGGAAACGAGCCATGGTGAAACAGACGTGAAGGACTCACACCGATGAAGGCCTGAACGGTGCCCAGCCGAATGGTTTGGATAAATGGTCATGGCTGTCAAAGAGCGTATTCTTACTGGTATTATGCAGCAGTTGCTGAAATGCTGGTAGCGTTGCGTTCCCAAAGGCCAGGCAGATCAGATGTTCATTTGTGTCTGTTTTGACCAGCCGAATCGCCGGATACGTGATCCGTATGTCCGGTGGTGTGGGAGGGGCGCTCAGCAATGGGCGTCCCTATCCCTATATGTCAAAGTCCCCATACTTCTTCCATATCCTCAATGTCCGGATCATCATATCTATTCAGAGTCGCAAGCCATTCAGGCATTTCTTCTTTTATTGATTCCTTCAAAGTAGAAAAAGCTTCTTCCGATATTTTACCTTGCTCATACATGAACTGGTAAAACTTCTTCAGGCTTGCGGCGTTTTCTTTAATCGTAGTTTTGTTCGCCCACATTGCCTTCTTGATAAACCAATATCCAAGAAACATTCCTATTTCGTCAGCTCCGTCCTTAGCTTCAACAGCATCTTCATACAACAAAAACTCATTTACATAGAAATCTACATTTGAAGTGTGTTTTTCAATTGTTTTTGACGATAAATTTTTGTTGGAGAGCCACTTTTCAAAATCAGAAATCAGTCTTTCGTTCTCTTTTCTTATTTGTTTACATTCTTTTTCATATTTTTCGTAATTCATATTCGTTTCCTCTTATTGACATAACGCTCGCCATCACCAGTGGGCAGGGTGAACGGGACATAGTTAAAGGCAATTAAACACCAAATCTTGTTTAAGACTCAAAACGCCACGACCCTGCCCATCTGAGTGTATGGCGTTGTTCGGCCTCAGCACGATTCGATAGAAACAGGTGGTTCCCAACGCTCCAAACGGTTGAAATTGCGCTCATCACCGTAGTGCTTCTTTAGATTGCTGATTTGTGCTTTTGTCAACTCAGACTTCATCTTGAAAAAGTACATGGACCCCACAGCCACATTTGAATCATGGTTGTCCTTGAAGATAAGCCTCAAATCTTCGTAGATATTCTCTTCAGTGTCAGTTCCGGTGACAAGTCTCAGCCAAAGCGCCTTAGCTATCCAGACTGCGCTTCGTTTCTGGCGCGAGTTAATACATGGTCGAACCATAGGACGGGAAAACCGTTCAAATAATCGGTTCAGTTCGTTATTCGTAAGCTCTCGCGTAAGCTTGCTCCGCTTCTGCTTCATCCGTAATCTCCCTTTTCATGCAGCCGAACGCCAAGGATGAGCTGACCACAAAAGCCGACTAATACTTTGAATTTACGAAAAATCGGCTCGGCTTTTGTGGTCAGCTCAATCCTTTTGTTATGCTATAAATATTACTCTTTCCCCAGTGTTTTGGGGCTGTGATCGATATAGAGATCGCCTTTTCTATCATAAATGTATGCATCTGAATCTAAAATTTCAATTTCTAAATCAGAATGGTAAATTTCATAATCGTTAAATGATCCATCTTCTTTATAGGTACGAAA
>JAYENE010000483.1:0-1928 GCA_034721935.1 Thermodesulfobacteriota bacterium | reverse complement strand
TGTATACTGTCATGAATTGGGGAGCCCTAAAAAAGTCATTACGACACCCAATGAATTTGTGGAATCAACAACAAAATTTCTCCATCTCACAGAGTTAGTCGTTGAAGAGTTAACAGAGAAGACAATTGGAAACTAAAACAAACGAGAACTGCCCAACCTCAGTTTGCACCGGATCGCTGATAGATCGTCGCGCCCGGTGAAACTGGACGTTGGCATGAATAAGGATTAAAATGTCCATTTATAAACAATCTACAAAAGAGCTATTCGAGGAGTTTGTTCAATCTTTTGTCCCTCCTCCCAGCAAAGGATTCGATCTGGGTGAACGAAAGCCACTCGCTGAAGGCGGTCGCTTCACGCGAAAAGAGATTTTGGAATGGTTTAAGGATAATTATCCAAAAATCAAACAGGCGACTGTAAACGCCCACCTAATTATAATGTCGGCAAACGCAATCAGCCGAATCCACCATAATCTTCGGCCAAATGGGGCAGATGATCTTCTATTTCAGATCAATCGATCGACTTTCCGTCTTTACGATGAGGAATCTGACCCCAACCCCATATATAAAGAAGTAGAGGAAGAAGGCACGGCGGAGGACACCGATAATAGTGAGGAGGCACAAGACGAGAGGCACGAGTTCGCGTATGAGAATGATTTGAAAAATTTTTTGGCAAGAAACCTTCACGTTATACGTCCTTCAATGACAGTCTACAAAGACGGAGACATTAGGGGGGTCGAATTCCCTGTCGGCGGAAGGTTCATAGATATTTTGGCAGTCGAGGATGAAGAGGATCTCGTGGTAATTGAGCTAAAGGTATCAAAGGGATACGACAGAGCACTTGGACAGCTTCTTCGGTACATGGCATGGATCAAAAAGAACTTAGCTGAGCCAGATCAAAAGGTTAAAGGCATGATTGTCGCTCGAACAGTATCAGAGGATTTACGTCTTGCCGTTTCAATAGTTAATGACGTGGAGCTGTTTGAATACCAATTGTCAATATCGCTAAAACAGATTGATGTGTAAATACCAACAAGTCGCTTGAGCTGGACTGGGCAAAGCCGTGCAGTTTTTTGAAAGGCAGCTTTTGACCGACAGTTTTTATCTTTATCATAGGTTTTCGCTTATCGTTACCCAGCCACTCAGCTTTACGGTGAAAAATATATAGGAACATAGTACGTTGAAAAATAAATGTTATATTATAGCTGGACCTAATGGTGCAGGAAAAACAACATTTGCTAATGAGTTCCTTCCGATTGAGGCCGAATGTCTGAACTTCATAAATGCAGATTTGATCGCTCAAGGCTTATCTCCTTTCCAACCAAACAAAATGGCCATCGAAGCAGGAAGATTAATGATTCAGAATATTAATGAATGCGTTGAAAAGAGTGAATCGTTTGCTTTTGAAACAACACTTAGCGGCAAGGGATATATCAATAAAATAAGTAATTGGAAAAAGAAACAATATGAAATCATAATTTATTATCTCAAGGTTCCAACAGTGGAATTCGCAATTGAACGTGTGAAGTTGAGAGTTTCTCAAGGTGGCCATAATGTCCCTGAGCAGGACATAACACGTCGATTTGAAAGAAGTTGGATCAATTTTCAACAGATATATAAACCTCTGGCTGATTCATGGATTGTGTTTGATACTTCTGGAAACCAGCCTGTTATCCTTAATGAATCGGAGAGATAAAAATGAAAAAACACAATAAGTATGCATTGTTAGGACTAAAAGCCTTAAAGCGAGCCGCTGCAAAGGTTGCGGAAAATGCAAGAAAAAATAAATATAAAATTCCAGTATGGAAAAATGGGCGTATTGAATATGAAATCCCAGGAATAATCACCGAACAAGCTAGTGCACCTGATGCCAAAAGCCGCGGCATTTAAAAGTGGCAACGGTCAAGTCTGCTTTTGACTCTTGATAGAAAT
>JAYENE010000482.1:0-1930 GCA_034721935.1 Thermodesulfobacteriota bacterium | reverse complement strand
AGGTGGTCTGTCTATGGAAGTTTTACTCGAAGATTACCAGAGACTTGTCAGTCAACTGGGAGATGTTTACCAACGGAATATTTACAGTTCGCTTACAAGTGACCATAGAATTGTGGGCATTGTTGGGCCACGAGGCATCGGAAAAACAACTTACATACTAAATTTTCTCAAAGCTCACTATTTACATAACCAACAGGCTCTTTACGTCAGTGCCGATGACCTTTTTTTTAGCGACAACAAGCTGCTTGATTTGGCCAGAGATTTTATAAATCACTACGACGGCAAGCTTTTATGTATTGATGAAATACATAAATATCCGAATTGGGCGCAAGAATTAAAGAATATTTACGACAAATTCCCAAATCTTAAAATTATTTTCTCCGGCAGCTCAAGTATTAACCTGACAAAAGAAAAGTACGATTTATCCAGGCGGGCAATCTTAAAATATCTACCTGGACTCTCTTTTCGTGAGTTTCTGGAAATAAAACTTGGGGAAAAATTCCCGATTTTATCCTTAACCGAGATTGTCGATAATGGCGCGGAAATTGCCGCCAATCTGACACCAGTCCCAAAACTGCCCGGCTGGTTCGACGAGTATCTGCAAATCGGTTATTACCCCTTGTTCAATAATCATGAAAAACATGAAGATATCTATCTTGCCCTGATGGGCATTATTGAGAAGGGGATTTATATTGATATCCCTTCTTACTATAAAATAAGATCCACCACCCTTCCCCTGTTCAAAAAAATTCTTCAGTTTATTTATTCATCACCCCCTTCCTCAATCAATGTGCACAAAATCGCCAAGAGTTTAAAAAAAGATCACAGCGATATTGCAAAATACATCGAAATGCTTCGAGAAAGCGGGCTATTGCGTTTTTTACTGATTGACAAAACCGGACATGCCCTGATCCGTAATACGGAAAAAATATATTTAAACAATACAAATCTTTTTTACGCCATCGAAAATGAGTTAAGAAAAGGAATCAATAAAGGTTCGATCCGGGAGTTATTCGCCCTGACCTGCCTGGATAACGCAAATTTAAAACCGGCTTTTTCAAAAGTCGGAGATCTCAAATGCCAGAATTTAATATTTGAAATAGGCGGCAAAAACAAGACAACAAAGCAAATTAAGGGTGTTGAAAACTCGTTTTTACTTCTGGACGATATCCTGATTGGCTCAAAAAAAGTAATCCCCCTTTATCTTCTTGGTTTTTTATATTAACAGTTCGCCACCGGTGTCAAATCAAGACCACAAATTGCTGAAATCGAAATCAAAAGAGCATTCATCTAAGGTGAATGTAATAGTTTCATCTCTTGCATCTGCAACTTTAATATACTTTCCCTCTTTCAGCTTATAAACTTTCGCTACATCATCGTCAGGATTGACAATAATATAATAATCTACAGCCTCACTTTCATAGATATTGAATTTAACCGTAGAATCTTTTTTTGCGGTTGAGGGAGATAGTATTTCAAATATTATTTTCGGTGATTTACTGATAAAAGCATCATTATTTGGTTCATGACAAATCACCAGGTTATCCGGCTGAACCACCGTTGAATCTCCAATTCGCCAATCGACAGGCAGCAAGGCCCGACATTTTTTACAACCCTATAATTTGTCTTGGAGTTGCCAAGCAATATTATTGCTAACCATCTGATGTTTAATTGATGGGGCGGGACTCATGGAATATGGTACACCGTGAATTAATTCCCAGCTACCTTCCCAAAGCTTGTAGTCATCATAGGTGTAACAAGGAAGATCATCCCATTTCAAACTATTCATAATAAAATACTCCTGACATTAAGGATAAAGCTGGCAACAAGACAATCAAAGATAACGATATAAGCTACACTTCAATGTTAATAGACACCATTTGAAATGTCAACAACACAGATAACCTCATAATCCTGTAAACCTCAAACA
>JAYENE010000481.1:0-1931 GCA_034721935.1 Thermodesulfobacteriota bacterium | reverse complement strand
ACAATGTGGCTACATCTCCGATCTCAGTCGTCTTACCTTGTACTAAATCTTGAACTGTTAAACCAGGGATTTGCCTACCTTCGTATTCTCGCCATGTCAAAACATGGTCTTGCACTTTATATTTATTAATGAGTTCTCGTTCTTCTTGGCTAATTTCAACTCGGCAAAACAAACTGAAATTCATTCCCTTATGGCCACCAAACAATCCTTTTTTTGCCGATTGGTCTCTACGAATCGTAAGTTTCATTTCTTTCTCATTTTGTTTTGTTATTTAGCACCCTAACGTAAAGCTGAGTGGCTGGGCAACGATAAACCGAAGAACTATGATAAAGATAAAAACTACCGGTCAAATACTGCCTTTCAAAAGCGGCACGGCTTTGCCCAGTCCATCTCAAGCGTTTGGTTATGTGTTTCTATGGAACTTCTTGAAATTACTATTATTTTTTACATCTTTCATACGGGTCTTGACAAAAACTGCTGATTAAGTTATTATTTTTTAAATTTAATAAAAAGATTGAAAGGTATTATGATAATAACACATTCCAGAGAAAAATTAATAAATGCAGTCTTGTTTTTTGCGGAAAAAACTAATTTTTGCGGAAAAACAAAACTCATGAAACTCCTTTATTTTCTGGACTTCATGCACTTTAAGCAAACAGGCAAAGCTGTCACAGACCTTGATTATTTCGCGTGGGAACAAGGTCCTGTCCCAAAGGTTTTTTTTGAAGAAATCAGCAAAACCCCACGCAAGGATTTAACTTCTATCGTAACAATCCAAAATTGTGGCAAATTCCAAAAAATTTTGCCTATAAAAGGTAAAAAGCCAGACCTTGATTTTTTCTCTCCAAGAGAATTAATGCTATTAGAAGAAATTTCTTACACCTTCAAAGACGTTCAAGCAAACGACATTACCGATATATCTCATCTCCCAAATGAACCTTGGAGCAAAACCAAAGAAACAAAAGGAATGTTACAACTTATTGATTACAACTTGGCCATAGACACTAAAGCCGCCAAGAATCTTCCTCCACATATAGCAAAACAGCGCCATATTGAGCGTCGTGAGATGTTGGCAAATTTTGGGGTAAAATAAATTGCTAATTCGTGGAGCTGTTTTTCTTGCTGAAAATTTCGTATTTTCAGATAATACAACAGGAAGAAAACTACTCGTACTTCTCAACAACCCAACTCCTAACGACCCATATTTTCTGGTCAAAACAACTTCACAACAGCACACGAAACCCAAAACTCAGGGTTGTATCGAAAATTATTATCAAGCATACTTTATCTACGCTAATGGCGATTTTTTTGAAAAAGATACGTGGATTCAACTTGACGATTATTTTCCTGCCGACCCATCATACATTAAGACAAAACTAAAACATATAGGACAATTAACCCCCCAAACTACTGATAGTATCGTCACGTGTTTTTTTAAAATCAACGAACATGACTTGTCTCCAAAAATACGGAATTATCTCATCCCGCCAATCGAACAGGGCTTACAAGTTCTGGCTGACAAATTTAACAAGCGTTAATACATAATGTATGTTTCGCGCGGTTTTTTGCGTCGGCTGAATTAGCCTTGTTATGTGGTGTCATAAGGCTCCATAGCAAAGATTAAATTTATCGATATGAATTTATTTAATATGACTATCGGGTTGGCTAAGGTGAATAAAGGCTATCTGTTTGATAATATAGAATTTTTAACTATGCAATGATCTGCTTAAGAAAACCATGGTAAACGCTGTAATTTCAAGGTATTAACGATAGTCAACCTTAGTCAACCCAATAGTCATATTATCAGCAATTCTAATTATGACTTTAGCTCAACTTCATAAGGTGGGGCTTCAGACATTTTCAGACTCAATCAAATTTTGCTACAAATCGATAACTATTTAATGTTATAAGATATCTTTTCTATAGACAGC
>JAYENE010000480.1:0-1937 GCA_034721935.1 Thermodesulfobacteriota bacterium | reverse complement strand
TTATCGCGCTCTATGGCTGCATTTGTATTTCGACCTCCATTTGGCTACTCAGGAATTTATAACTTCAACTTTGTAATTTAGCAAGTGTTTCATTCTTTGTTGTGCCCGATAGGGCATGGGGGTTATTGAAAAACTAAAACAATGGCAACAAAGATTTATAACTGATAGCCGGAAAGAGGGGGAATAATATGCCTGCTAAACCTCTTTTAATATTCCCGGCACCTTCTACTGCTGTTCAAGAAAAGAAAAAAAGGGGATTTGGAGCTGCATCATATCACTTCCCTGATTTTTCAAAGCAAAAAGACCGACTTACGCCGCAATTTGAAGCCATGCTACAGTCTTTTATTGTCGATTCAGCTGATGGACTTGAACCTGAATATGTATTGGTAATTGAGACTATTGGCCGGATTGACGATTTTCAAAGAGCTGTGCGCGCCATAGACGGTCTTGAATGGTTGGCAGAAATTGATAAAGAAGCAATCGAGGCGGATGATGATTTTTTTAATCAGAGTTGTAAAATAGGAAAAACGCTTTTCAGCAGAAAGATAGAAGAATTTAACAGAAAACAATCATCACAAATATGGAATCTGCTTTTGGAATATGGTTTTATTAGAATTGTCGGGAAAGTTGGTTATTTAACAGATAAAAATATTATTGAATTTGAGCAATTTTTACCTGCCGAATTTTCTGAACACAGTGAATCGATAATTAAGATTATAAAAGATGAATCTATTGCAACCCGTAAACAATCATTAAGCGGAAGGCTTTTTCTCAGTATGAGCAACAGGCTGGCCATAGATAAGTTGCTCAGTTTGTGGAATCAGTGGGATGCCGACGCAAAAAAATTACCGAGACCATATGGCAAATGGGCTGAAATATTTAAACAAATAAAGACAATCAGAAAATGGGATACGCCGGATCGGTTAAGAGATACCGGTATTATTGATTATTGGAAAGATGAAATAGAATTAAAAAGAGGAACAGCATCAAGAATAATCTTTGAAATTGAGCTGTGGTATAGAAATAGCCCTGACCAAAGAAAAGAAATTGAAAATAAAGTCACTGGACTAATTTTAACGGAAAACGGTAGCATTATAAAAACTTGCACAATAACAGAAATACGATTTCACGCCATAAAAGCGGAATTACCTCCGGAAAGTATCGAGAAAGTCCTTAAGTCTGAATACACCAAAGTTTTTACCAGTAACGATGTAATGTTTTTCCGGCCTGTCGGTCAATGTAGAGTAGAAGTATCAGCTAATGGTACAGAAAGAGATTTTGAACCCGGAAATACGGCTGGAGAACCGATTGCGGCCATACTTGACGGAGCGCCTTTTGCTCATCACAATCTTCTCGTAAACCGATTATTTTTGGAAGACCCTGATGATTTCGAAAGCAGCTATTCGGCAAATGCCAGAAAACATGGCACTGCAATGGCTTCGCTTGTATGTCATGGGGAACTGGATGCACAGGAAGAACCACTTACTCGGCCGGTTTATTTCAGACCGATAATGAAACCTGACCCCGATGATTTTGTTAATAATCCGGCATGTGAAATTATTCCCAAAGAACATTTTATGGAAGATCTGATTGAACGTTCAGTTCACAGAATCTTTAAAGGGGATGACAATGCGCCTGCAGTCGCACCGACAATAAAAGTAATCAATATTTCAATTGCTGATTCATCAAAGATGTTTTTTAATCAATTAAGGTATCTTGTTTAAATTATGGGGAACACCAATCCTTTGGATGTGAAAAACATTTTAAAAATATGTTATGGAGTTGCCTTTTTGTCAATCGCTATTGTAAATTCAGACCTCGGAATTAAAAATATAGAATTCGTTATTAATTACCAATAATACAATATGTTATAGTTATTTCTGAGATAAATTGGACATTCGCCACCTTGAAGTTTTGTCATAAACCACAATATATAG
>JAYENE010000479.1:4226-8663 GCA_034721935.1 Thermodesulfobacteriota bacterium | reverse complement strand
TTTTATAAAAGGATTGCTCTAAGTTATTTCTTTACGCTCACTTATGTGCGAGTTTCAGCCGTTCTTAAATTTAATTGTCCGCTGCCTCAGGTTGACCAGATAATGAGTTTGTAAATTTCTGATCAAAAGATGAAATAATTGATCTAACCAAAAAGTTAGTAGAATATTATAAAAACAACGCTAAAAAGCGGGAACGGATGGCCAGATTTGTCGAGAGAATCGGAATTGAAGTTATTAAAGAAGCTATATTTTGGCCAAACTGCCTACAGTGCATTCAACAAGACTGTTTCCCACGAAAATCTTAATCTTTGAGTTGTCGTCACCAAGTCGTAAAAGAAAGGATTCCGTTTTTTTTGTACATATCGGTTTGGCCGCCCATGCAGCAAGGCCGCGAAGAGTCGCATCTTCAGATTCCATGTATGGGATAAGAAAATGCTCGGAATCTTTGACAAGCTTGGGGTGTTTGTGGGCAAGTCTTCTAATGCCCCATAAAACACCCCTTTGCAGAGCTTCATGCTCAAGATAATTTCCGTCAGGGTTTATGTAAGATACAAGTATATTGGCATACTCCTGGGCAAGCCTGTTATTACGGGCCATGATTTCGCCCATTGCCTCGGGTGAACCCCAGCCGATTCCACCGGATTCATCATTGAGATTCCAGATTAGACGGCGCATTATAACCCGCGCCGATTCCATATCATGATCAGCGAGGTTTGAAACAACTGCGCCCATAGCGGTAACGGCCCGCCATTTTACAAGCTCGTCACGATTATAAAAAAAGGAAAAAAGCGGGTTTACTACCTGCCTGGCCGGTAGTTGAATAATCTTCTCCAGGCTCTTTTCAAAATCTTTATGGCTTAGAAGTTCAAGCGCTTCCTTTTTAAGCTGTTTCCATCCCATTATTTATTTTAACTCTCCTCCCAGGATATACAATCCTCAGGACAGTATTTTATGGCCTCTTCAACACAGGGCTCAGAATAGTCCGAAAGTTCGGTGACTTCTATAAAACCTGCATCATTCAACCTGAAAACCAGAGGGCATAATTCGATACATCCTTCGCACAGACTGCATTGACCGATATCAACAACTGGCCTTTTCATAACAACCCTATCCCTTTATTGCCCCGGCGATTTTCTTTGGATCAACAATTCCCTTTGCTATTTCTACAGGCTTCATCTTATTTCCGTTTATTCTTCCTTTTGAAACTCATCCTTAGAAGCTCCGCACACCGGACATTCCCAGTCATCAGGCACATCTTCCCATTTTGTCCCCGGCTTAACATCATTATCAGGGTCACCCTGCTCAGGGTCATATACATACCCGCATACTGTGCATACATATTTATCCATTTTGCCCTCCTCTATTTTATTAGCCAAGTTTACGTCAGAACAACCAGCTCTTTGCTGAGAAGTTTTATATGGGTCATCTCCTCCTTGATGATTGCATCAATTTTTGCTTTCCCGAAATTTTCAGGAACCATTTCTTTCATACCCACCAGGTAAAATACTATAGAGTCCTTTTCAGCGAGGATAGCCTCGTTGAGGATATCTTCCATCGATGAGGCATCAATCTTTTTTTCAAAAAGCACTCTGGTATCGGCTAATGCGCGAAGATAGAGCGATATCTCACCTTCAGGATCGAATACGGTTGTAACTTTTTCTTTTTCAGACAGACCTGCTCTTAAATCGGCAAATGTTTTTTCATGTTCATCTTCCATTGCCGCAAGATCGAGTAAAAGCTTTTTTTCACCAGGATCAGCAATCGATTCTGCTGATCTCCTGTAAAATTAAGCGCCATTTCTTTCAATCTGCTTGGCCATTTCAAATATTTCATCTGCATTAAAATTGTAAGTCATTGTTTATATCCCTTTTATTCTTGCTTTTATAATATACTTGAGTTTTCGAAAAATAGTTCTTGACATAAAATCTACAAGTTGATCAGCCTCACCGTCATTCCCGCGAAAGCGGGAATCCAGTGTGCTGGTTCAATGTAGAAGATAATAACTAATATTATTTCAGAGGGTTAGCCTCAACGCTTGGTACCCTTTCAATGAATAGGAGTAAGTCCTTTAGAACCTCAACTCTCTGGATTCCCGCCTTTGCGGGAATGACGTGACAACAGACCAAACGAGTAATATGCAGATTTTATTATATAATTTTGTCAATGATTAAAATTCGAAAAATCAAGAATATAATCCCTCCAAAAAAATTATTGCTTCATCATTCTTGATGAATTCGTAAAAATTCACGAATCTAACTACAGATGGCTAAGTAAAAAGTTTCAGATACAAGGCGTAGTGATTTTTCAGGATCGAAGGCATACATGTAGTATGTTGAGAGCCTGAAAAATCACTGCAACGCAGTAGATGGGGCTTTTTACGACGCCATCATTCTTAGAGCCTGTTAAGATTTCTCCCTCTGGTCGAAATGCCAAATAACGGCAGTTGTGCAACGCTCTCTCAGTGTATTTATCAGAAATTTACAAACTCAAAAAGTAACCTGCCAACAACCTGATGTGGCGGGCAGTTAAATTTAAAACGGCTGACTGTTTGAGCATGTTAGAGAGCGTTAAGAAATAACGACGATCAAATAAAATTTTCTATGAGTCGGATAATGTCGGCTTTAGCAAGCTTTTTATAAAAGGATTGCTCTAAGTTATTTCTTTACGCTCACTTATGTGCGAGTTTCAGCCGTTCTTAAATTTAATTGTCCGCTGCCTCAGGTTGACCAGATTATGAGTTTGTAAATTTCTGATTTATATGTACACCAACTTTATACAAAATTTAGTCGATTTTAGAAGTTAATGTCAAGACTTTCTAAAATTATAAAGAATTATGGAGTTTTGAAACCATGCAAGTCATATCTTTGATTGACCCAATATATACACTATGATATTTGATAATCCATAAGATTGCCACGCCCCGCTATGCTCGCGGCTAAAGGCTCGCTTGCTCCTCGCAATGACCAAGATTGGACACAATGGGGGTTGTGCAACGCTCTCTAATTTTTTATGAAATATTCGAGCCAGGAGGCTATATGAACGAATTAAAGGTAGATGATAATGCCGAGGCGAAATTTAAACCTTTTCTCGACGTTGTATTAAACAATTACAAGGATAAAATCGATTCAATTCACATTATCGGCAGCGCTTTGACCGAAGATTTCAATCCTAAGACTTCAGATATCAATTCCATCTTTGTTTTCAAAAGTTTTGATTTGAAATTCCTCGAAGATTTTGCGCCACTTGGTAAGAAATTCGGCAAAAAACAGATTTCATCGCCCCTTATTATGACCTCTGAGTATGTCTCAAGCTCCCTTGATGTCTTCCCGATTGAATTTCTAACCATAAAGATCCTCCATAAAACCATTTTTGGAGAGGATATTTTCAACGATCTTGAAATCAAAAAATTCGACATCAGACATCAGTGCGAAAGGGAGCTGAAAGTTAAATTAATCGGCATAAGGCAGGGTTACCTTTCTTCTTCTGGAAGCAAAAAACTGATAGCAGAAGGATTTATAAGTTCCTTTTCCGGCTATATTTCCCTTTTTAGAGGTTTAATTCTTCTTTTTGGAAAAGAGCCTCCAAGACAAAATAAAGAAGTCCTGACAACCTTGCAGGATGTGTCCGGCGTCAACTCCAATGTATTTAAAATAATATTGAAAGCAAAAAAGGAAAGAACTAAACTATCTATTGAAACTCTCAACACGATATTTGAAGACTACTATCAAGCCATTGAAAAACTGGGGTATATTACAGATGCAATTGAAGATTAAACCAGCGCTGATCATACTCATCCTGTGTTTGTTATTTCTGGCACAGCCCTTTTCATACGCTGACATCATCCCGCAAAAGCCGGAAAGCTATGTGGTTGACCTTGCAGACATAATTGACAACAGTTCCGAGTATAAACTTAATCAGTATCTTCGGGAACTTGAGCAAAAAACAACGGCTCAGCTCGTCGTTCTGACCATTAAAAGCCTCGAAGGCGGATCTATCGAGGATTTTTCAATAACAATAGCTCACGATCGATGGAAACTCGGGCAAAAAGGAAAAGACAACGGTGTTTTGCTTCTTATATCGTTTAGGGATAAAAAATACAGGATTGAAGTCGGATACGGTCTTGAAGAGGTCATACCAGACAGCCTGGCAGGAACCATAGGCCGCAGCTATCTCGTGCCATTTTTCAGCAAAGGAGAATATTCAAAAGGTGTATATGTCACAGCTCTTGCATTGGCCAATGAAATAGCCGCAGATTCCGGCGTAAAGATAACCGGAATGCCGAAAATAAAACGCTCCATCCAAGGCTCTGGCCAAGGCTCTGGCCAAGGCTCTGGCCAACGCACCGGCAAAGATCAACCTGTCAGCCTCCTGGGCAAAATAATGTCGCTGGTGTTTTTCGTGATTATCTTTATTCTTTTTATAAAAAATCCAAAACTT
>JAYENE010000479.1:0-4126 GCA_034721935.1 Thermodesulfobacteriota bacterium | reverse complement strand
CCAAGGCTCTGGCCAAGGCTCTGGCCAACGCACCGGCAAAGATCAACCTGTCAGCCTCCTGGGCAAAATAATGTCGCTGGTGTTTTTCGTGATTATCTTTATTCTTTTTATAAAAAATCCAAAACTTTTTCTTATATTTTTCCTTTTATCTTCTATGGGTGGAAGGCGTGGCGCCTGGGGTGGCGGCGGCGGTTTTGGAGGTGGCGGTTTCGGTGGAGGCGGCGGGGGATTTGGTGGAGGCGGCGCTTCAGGAGGCTGGTAGTTCTATATTTCGCAACCGTTCACGGTTCAGAGGTTCAAAGTTCAAGGTTAAACTGATTTAGGCGGGTATAACATATGCTCTTCTGCCACTGCGAGGCACGAGCGGGCAGGAGCAAAAAGATGAAGAAAATCGCAAAGCGATTAACCTATGAACCTCTGAACCGTGAACGTTTACCTATTTTTATGGAGGGCTTTATGTCAAAATCGTTAAAAACCATTCTTATAATTGCAGGTATCGTTTTACTTGTTGGCATCCTTGTAATGGGAAGGCTTATCGGTGGCTACAATACAGTCATTACCATGGATGAAAATGTCAAGGGCAAGTGGGCTCAGGTTGAAAACCAGCTTAAACGCAGATATGACCTCATCCCGAATCTAATTGAAACGGTTAAGGGTTATGCAAAACACGAGAAAGAACTATTTGAAAATATCGCAGAGGCCAGGACAAAATACTTCCAGGCAAAAACCGTAAAAGATAAAGTCGAAAGCTCAAACCGTCTTGAAGGAGCGTTGTCAAGACTTCTTTTTCTTCAGGAAAGATACCCGGTACTTAAAGCAAACCAGTCATTTCTAAAGCTTCAGGACAGTCTCGAAGGCACAGAAAATAGAATTGCAGTTGAACGAAAGAGATATAACGATGCGGTTCAGGGTTTAAACACATATATACGAACTTTTTTGGGAAGATTCTTTGCAGTATTGGCCAGTGTCTCAAAAGCCGAGTACTATGAAATCCCGGAATCGGAAAAAGCGGTGCCCAAAGTAACGTTTTAGGGTTCGGCAAAGAATAAGTTCGCAATTTCAGGCGTTGAGGCGCTCGGCTGACAAGGCGCGAAAAAGCATGAATATCAAGCATATTCAGAATTTTCGGAACGCAGTCAGGCGTGATGCATCGGCGCCTGAAATGTGAAGTTATTTTTTGCCGAGCCCTTAGTCTGACACGAAAAATCAATATGCGCCTTGAAAGGCTTAAACAAAGATTAGACATTCTTTACAATCAATATAACAGGCGCAGGTATGTTCATCCTGACCCCCTTGAATTTTTGTATCAATACAAAGAGATCAGAGACCGTGAAATAGCCGGGCTTATCGCATCTTCACTTGCATACGGCAGGGTTGCACAAATTTTAAAGAGTATTGCAATTGTGTTAGACATTATAAATCCGTCTCCTTACCTGTTTTTAAAAAATTCAACCTATACATCGATTAACAGGGCTTTTGCAGATTTTGCGTACAGGTTTGCCTCCCAGGATCATCTTGCCGCTTTGCTATGGGGAATAAAAAACGTTATTGTCCGGTTTGGCTCCCTTCATGAATGTTTTTTAGCTGGTTTTTCGGAAGATGATGAGAACATTATTCCTGCCATGACTTTTTTTTCAACTCAACTTACTGGTGGAAGAAACAAACCGGGACATCTTGTCGCCCTGCCTGAAAAAGGGAGTGCATGTAAGAGAATGAATCTGTTTTTAAGGTGGATGGCAAGAAAAGACAGAGTCGATCCAGGTGGATGGAATGGCATACCGTTATCTAAGCTCATAATCCCCCTTGACACACACATGCACAGAATAAGCCTGGCCTTGAAACTCACAAAAAGAAAACAGGCAAACATGGCGGCTGCCCTTGAAATAACATTTGGTTTTAAAAGACTGGTCCCTGATGATCCGGTAAAATACGATTTTGCGCTCACTCGCTTTGGAATCAGGGATGATATGGATATTGATGCCGTTAATAAAGCCCTTTTAAAAACATGGGGGAAACAAGGCAAAAGTTGCAAATAGTCTCGAGGTTGGCCAAGCGCCTCTTTAACAGACACCCATAATTATCCGGTTGCACAGATCTAATTAATGATAAGGACCGAAATATCCTTAACCAGCTGAAACACTTTTTGTGAAATACTGCCAAGAATAAACGCCTTAATCTCGGACTGCCCCCTTCTCCCCATGACAATGGTGTGATACCCGGATTGCGTTTCTTTAACGATATCCCTTGCAACCCCCCTTTTTTTGTTCTTTGCCTTTATGGTTATATTCTTTTTGGTAAACCCGGCATCTATTAACTTTTGCTGTGCTTTTTGAAGTGCGCTATCAACCATGTCCTTTTTTTTCTCTTCAAGTGTACAAAAGGAACTTTGTTGAGATTTAAAATATGGGGTCAATTCCGGGCTATTCATATCGCACAGGGCAGCAGTGTCCTGGATCACATTTAATAGTGTAATTTTATTATCCGTGGCAAAATTTTTTGCTATATATTCCACTGCCCGCATGGCGTTCTTAGAGTCATCAAATGCTACGAGTATTTTTTTATCCATGAGTTATATCCTCTTTATTATATGATTTAATTTTTTAGACTTATTATATCCAACTTAATCTGATTTTAACTTTTTTACAAGTTCATAAATGTTTTTTGAATGAAAAAACAGGCTAAGCCCTAATTTTCCAGCACACCGATTACCACATCACTGGCGGGGATATCTTTCATATTCGTTGAATAGTATGAAAATACAATTTTCCTTGCCCTGTTTATTACAAACAGAGCCGGCATGAGTCCTAATTTTGTAAGCTTCCATTGTTGTTTATATAACTTGGCAACTTTATGATCAGGGTCCGGGATGCCATAAAACGGAAGGTTGTTTTTTGAGAAATATTTTGAAGTTTTTTCAATATCGTGCGGAGTTACAACTACAACTGAAGCATTTTTAGCAACAAATTTATTGTAATCTTGTTTCATCTGGCCCAGATGACTACGTGCATATGGTCAGCTGAAACTTCGGATAAAAATAAGAACAACCGGACCGACTTTTAGCAGCCTTGAGAGACTAATACTGCTGCCGTTATAAGCATTAGCAATAAATTCCGGAGCCTTATCACCTTTTACAAGCAATTTAATATTGTTTGACATGGCAGGACAATCCTTATTTTTTTTATATTACATGCATAAATAATAAAAAAGGGCAACCTGTTTCATCAAAAATAAAAGTTGATTTTATTCTTGACTTAGAATCATTCTAATTTTAAAATAATAATTATGGGGTTAAAAGAAAAATTAGCCGGACTTAATAAAAAAGGAAGTACATTAACAATACAACGTAATGCGGTTCTGGAATACCTGTATGAAAATCGCACCCACCCAACGGTGGAGGAAATATACCATAGTTTAAAGGAAAAATTTTCTACCATTTCAAAGGCTACTATTTATAATACCTTAGAATTTTTAAAGAATCACGGTCTTATTCATGAGATAACGATTGAAAAAGGAAAGCTGCGTTTTGACTACGAGGTGAAGCCTCATCATCACTTCTTCTGTCACAAATGCAAGCACGTCTATGATGTTGATGTGGAGGGATGTCCGCTTGCAGAAAAGAAAATGATAGATGGGCACAAAATTGAGGAGCTAAGGCCGTATATCATTGGCATCTGCTCGAAGTGTTTGCAGAAAAAGAAAGATTCTTGGTAACACTTTAGCTTTTTGAAAATAAATGCGCTTCGGGTATAATCAAATTTAAACCAGGAAAAACTCACGAATAAGAACATATCAGGGGGCTTTTCATGCCAATCCTGATTATGCCTACTGGTATGGATGGGCGGATATGACCAAAGATCTGGATGAAGTTAAGAAAATTGCTGAAGACTTGAGATTTAAGGCTAAGGTTAAGCAAACAAGGAGGTAATGTTATGGGTGAAAAGATAGAAGTGGGATGCGCAAGACCCATCGGGGGTACTGTGGAATCTTCTTCGGATGAAAACAAGCAAACAAAAGAAAAGGAGGCAATAAAAATGAGCGCACAAGTGGGGAAAAAGGCGCCGGATTTCCAGGCTCCAGCGTTTTATGAGGGAGAATTTAAGAAGATTAAACTTTCTGATTACTTAGG
>JAYENE010000478.1:0-1941 GCA_034721935.1 Thermodesulfobacteriota bacterium | reverse complement strand
AGCTTTTTATAAAAGGATTGCTCTAAGTTATTTCTTTACGCTCACTTATGTGCGAGTTTCAGCCGTTCTTAAATTTAATTGTCCGCTGCCTCAGGTTGACCAGATTATGAGTTTGTAAATTTCTGATCATACCTGTAGCTTGTTTAAACCTGAATTGAGCGATTTTTGGCTCGATCTGCACTGATCTCTTGCGCATCAAGGATTCACGAAAATCCTCGACATATCCACGGGTATGCCTGCGGTTTTCGCAAACCCTTATGCATCAAGATCTCAGCACATTTCTTCCCCAAAAATCGCTCAACTTAGGTTAAAATCGATTTGTTTCAAAAGGCTAAATTAATACAATAAAAGGAGATAAAAATAATGACTGACTATTTTGATGTTACTCTTTACAGCGGCGGGCATAAGGGAGCCGAGGCCGAGTTCGGAAAGCTTGCAGAGCGCTGGGGGATTCAGGAGGTTAACTTTTCGTTCGAGGGACACAATATCGAACGTACCAGAGGTGTACGGGTGCTGAGCCCGGAAGAACTTGACAAGGGGGATGTCAGCATGGAAATAGTCTCTGCCCGCATGGGACGGAATTATTCAAAGGCTGAAAAAATACGGAAAGTCATACAGTCTATTTTTCACATGGTCAACAATGGCTTCCACGTGATAGCAGTCGGATGGATACAGCCGGATGACACATTCAAAGGAGGAACCGGTTGGGGCGTTGAGCTTGCAAAGCTCTTTAACCGTCCAGTCAATGTATATGACCAGGAACGCAAAACATGGTTTTCATGGAAGGATAACAAATGGGTTGCTGAAAAGCCCGTTATCATCGACAAAACATTTGTCGGAACAGGAACCCGAAATCTCAGTGACGAAGGCCGCAAAGCAATTCACGAACTTTTCGAAACCTCCTTTGGGCCCGCAAAAGAGAATTAATGCCCTCAAAGGCCGAAGCGTTTGTGAACTGAAAAGCCAGTAGCAATAGTAAAGCAGGTATATTATGCGATTAATCGAATGCGAAATCAGAGAAGCGAAAGAGACGCTGGCCTGCGCCTGGCGCGCATGACGAACCAACCAGTCATTCAGGGCCGGCTTGCCGCAGTCAAAGGGTGAAACACAATGTCCACTATTCAGCGCTTCTGGGGAAATCAGGGACATTGCTCATCCCAAGGTGCAGGTCTGGAGAACAAATCCCGCAACCCGATGTTTTCTTCAGCGGGACGATCCAGTAGATCAAGCAGAGCCTGATATCGCTTGCCGGAGAGCATGAACATCCGCTGATTCAACAACGCGTTTTCGGCGGCCTGGTATGCACTGTCCATGATAAACTCTGTCAGTGATTTGTGGCACACCTCTGCCGCACGGCGCAGGACAGCCTCTTGTTTCGGCGTTGTCCGAAGTCCAAGTCGAGATGATTTAATAGATCTTTATCAGAAGAAAGCAGTAATTCTCGGCGAAGGCAAGGGACAACGCCCATATATTTAGTGGGGTCTTGTGATGGATCTTAACCCCGACCTGCTGGAGTTTTGCCCATAGCGGCATTCTTTATCTTCAATCATCTCTGCATCCACAATTTCCACAATAGTTTCATCTTTAACGCCGTTCTATTGTTAATAATCAGTTACCTATAAATATTGACAAATTATTGGTAATATGCATAATAAAATTATATTTATTTGGTAAATATCTGTCATGTTGTTTATTGCAAGCACACATTAGATTTTAGAATATAACACTTTTTTCTCTTATGCGCATTTCCAAAATCAATATATGCCTCAATCACATTATCTTCTCTTTGATAGCGCCAGGTTAGAAAGTTTACAAAAAAAGCGCTATACAGCAAAGCAGCCGCATATTGGAAATAGGCTGCATTTTAGCCGTATTTTACATTTCAATATGTAATAACTGTTAGTACCAATACACTGTACTGTTTATATTTTCTAATTTTGT
>JAYENE010000477.1:0-1946 GCA_034721935.1 Thermodesulfobacteriota bacterium | reverse complement strand
AATGATAACAGCCGGGTAGCTTTGATAGAGCTGCCTTACAAAATGCTTGAGCCGTATGACGAGAAATTGTCACGTACGGTTCTGAGGGGGGAAAGAGGCTGCAAAGCCTCTGACCTACCCGATCTTTTATTTAAGAGTGCGGTAATAGATAAGTCGGCGCAGCGAAACTAGATAAATAGGCAAAACTTCAATTTTTTTTGCACCATAACAAGGATGTTCTTCATGAAAAAACAAATTATCATGTTTTCACTCATCACTGTATTTGCATACGTTTCATTCCCACTCGTTGCCCTTGCTGCTGAACGTGCGTATGTGACGAACGAACATGAAAGATCCGTCTCTGTAATCGACACAGCTTCCAATATCGTAATCTCTACTATTGCAGTGGGAAACGGACCTGCAGGGATAGCAGTCAACCCTGCAGGCACTCGTGCCTATGTGGCGAACGGTGATGACAGCACCGTTTCTGTAATCAATACAGCCACCAATACCGTAACTGCCACTGTTGCGGTGGGAAACCACCCTCACGAAATAGCCATGAACCCTGAGGGCACCCGTGTCTACGTGGCGAACTACGATGCCAACAACGTTTCTGTAATCGACACAGCCGCCAATACCGTAATCGCCACTGTTGCAGTGGGATACGAACCTTGGGGTATAGCCGTGAACCCTGCGGGCACCCGCGTCTACGTGACGAACGAACATGCCAACAACGTTTCTGTAATCGACACAGCCGCCAATACCGTAATCGCCACTGTTGCAGTGGGAAATGCCCCTTTGGGTATTGCCGTGAACCCTGCGGGCACCCGTGTCTACGTGGCGAACGAAGGTGACGAGAACGTCTCTGTAATTGACACAGTCAACAATACTGTGATTGCCAATGTTCCAGTGGCAATAGGCCCCACGTGTATAGCCGTCAACCCTGCGGGCAGCCGTGTCTATGTGGCATGTGGCGTCATCTCTGTAATCGACACAGCCACCAATACCGTAACCGCCAATATTGCAGTGGGATGCGGGCCGGATGGCATAGCCATAAACCCTGCGGGCACCCGTGTCTACGTAGCGAGCGAATATGACAAGACCGTCTCTGTAATTGACACAGTCAATAACACTGTGATTGCCACTGTTGAAGTGGGATGCAGGCCTTTTGAAATAGCGGTTGCGCAAATCGAATCAGGGCCAATCATTTCAGGAAGAGTGGCCATCTCTATCGCCGGCCATGATAATCTGAGTGTGAGAAATGCAACCGTTTCTCTAGAAGGAACTGACTACTCAACTACAACAGATATAAATGGAAATTTTATTTTCGAGAACGTGCCACAGGGCACATACACTGTGATCATCATCGCACCAGATCTCGTTGCCATAAGACAAGAAATTACGTTATCAGAGAATAATGTATTCGTTGATCTCCCCCTGATGAAGACATTCGGTAATGTAAATGGTGATGGCAGAATAGGTTTGGAGGAAGCAATTCATGCTTTGCAGGTCGTTTCTGGCGCAATAGCCCAATAGTGGGTAAACTTGTAAACTTGGGGACGTTACTGAAATTTTGACATTCTCCCAGACTCTGCTTTCGGGCAACGGATTTTCCCATAATACCGCAGGGTTAGCCTAACCAAGGGATGCACCGGACGGAAGAAGCTGAAAAAGCAGAAGGGGTCAGTTCTACATTTTTCACTTCTGTCAAGAATGAAGACCTGACCCTTGTGGTACTTGGACGACGCCACAGGGATGGCTGTATAAGTTGCGAAAAGTTTAAGCGCATACTTGAAATGGCTCCCCTGCCGCTTCCCAAAATAGTCCATAATATTTGATAACTTGCAGGTAGCAAAGTTATGCGCCAATCGGGGTGTCGCCTGATTGGTTGACAGCTTGGTAAAAAGAGCTTGAACCGAGGAACCGTATGAGGGAAAGCTTCACGTACGGGTCTGTGGGGAGGGCGC
>JAYENE010000476.1:0-1953 GCA_034721935.1 Thermodesulfobacteriota bacterium | reverse complement strand
AAGACACTCCCTCGGATTTTGGTTTTCTGATCGAATATCCGGTTCTAAATTCTTTCTTCCGGTATCGTATATTTCCGATCAAAATGACCAGTCTTATTCATCCCATGAAAAATATTCTGCGCAGGTGCCGGCATATTATCCCAGGTTTTTCCAAATAGCAGCCTTCCGTTTGCTTTTTTTGAGCGTTTTATTCCGTCAACACCCCAGCCGCCCCACTGTTTGAAAAAAAGGATATATCATAATTATCACATTGCTGCTTGATAAGCTGAACCCATTCGGGCTTCATTGGGCGAGCCTTTGGGCCTGATTCTCCACCGACAATTACCCACTGTATATTCGTCAAATCAAGATTGCCTATATCTTCGAGTAAAGAATCTATGGGACGCTCCTCAGGCAAAGAATCTATGGGACGCTCCTCAGTTTATAAGTTTATATCGTCAAGAAGTAAATATTGAGTTTCTTTTATTACTTCTTCAAATCCCGCAAATATTCCACAATAGAATGTACACAGGTAGAAGGATTGTCGGTACCGGAAGTTTGATGGAATTGTTCAACACGACGGGCGTTCATAATGGCGTTGTCCAGCTTATCCTGCATCTTATTAAAAACATCCTGCTGCCCCTTCCGGTATGCGGGAAGTTGATACATCAATTCCTCGATGACATTGGCACAGATAGAATCACCGGCAGGAGCATCAAACGGTTTGGTGGTGTATGTAAAATGCAGCAATAGCCAAAACTCAAAACAGGGAACCGAAGGAATGGCAAATATTTTTCTTCCTTTGCCCAGCCTTATCCGGCGCACCCTATCCAGGGCCGCATTGTATGTTGTGTGCCTGTCTCGATCAAAGACGCAATAGACGCGATCAAATTCCTGTTCTTGTCGAAAAGTTTCAATGGCAAAATCCACAACGCTGAGAGGATCTGACCCACGACCGCAAATTCTCACGTTGGCGTTGCTCAACCGGAATGCCTTTTTCAATTCAGTAAAATAATTTGGTTCGGTTTTTGCTCCTTCGCAGACGATGAGTACTACGTCATATGAGGCCTTCATTGCCCGCCGGCGACGCAATAACGGCTCAACCGGAACTGGTGTGGTAAATTGACCCTCTTTTTGTCGTTTTCTCGTTGTTTTACAGGGGTTGTGCCAAAATCAAAAAATGCCATTTTTTTACTCTTAATACCATTGTTAAGATATTGATATCTTAACAATGGTTTGTGTAACAGATTGATTTTATTGACCACACTGATTCCGGTTGACGGGGTTCGGTGTCACACCAGTTCCGGTTGAGCCGCAATAACTCGACCTTACGCTCTTTCCTCTTGTGAAACAGGTTGTCAGTACCCATCAAAACCTCAATTCGCCTGGAAACGGTAAAGCGCCATACCTGCCGTATAAATAGCCTTTTTGCAGGGCCTCGCCCTTACGTGGTTTATAATCTGATAGCGGATAGAGGCGGGTGGCATTTTCAGCATCCTTTTCAACAAACCATACCTGATCCCGCCGCATGAGAGTTTGATCCAGGACAGTGGTATCATGAGTAGTAAAAACCAACTGGGCGTTGTGTCGATTTGTTTCAGAGTTATGGAACAAATTCAAAAGGAATCGGATCAAGTGAGGATGCAGGCTTGTATCCATTTCATCTACAAAGAGAACAAGCCCATTGTCCAGGACATCCAGCCATGGGCCTGCCAGGGTAAAAAGCTTGCGGGTACCGGCGGACTCTTCCTCGAATTCAAGAGCCACATCTTCCTCTGTATCGGAAGATGGATGCATAAAAAATAGACTGGTCAGTTTCTTGCCATCGAGCTCTTTGCTGATTTCTTCTTTAATGTTTTGCGGCATTTCGGCGGGCAAGTCCTTCGTGGAAAATTCTTTTTTCTCCAAAAAGATATCTGTAATCGACAAATCCGCCGCATTCATAAACTTGAGAATTTTCTTTTTCTTCTCTTC
>JAYENE010000475.1:0-8749 GCA_034721935.1 Thermodesulfobacteriota bacterium | reverse complement strand
GAAGTCCCTGTCTCGGTGTATAAAAATCTTCAGGATAATTGGTGGCAATTCAAATATACCTAATTGATTTATCAGTACATTTTGCGATGATATTCAAACAATATTTTTTCAAAGTGCGAAATGTAAGATGTGTGGAATTATATTGACTTTTTATTTTAATAATGTTTAGTTTCTGTTTCTGTTTCTGTTTCTGTTTCTGTTTCTGTTTCTGTTTCTGTTTCTTCTTCCCTAACATAGTGGCCTGGAAAGCAGGAAAAAATAAAAATACATAAACCCTCTGGAGGTAGTTTCTAGAAAACAATGCAAATTTAGAAATACCGCCATGTTTTGCTTTGCAAAAATCTGGTTTTTCGCCATGTGATGCTATAAGCTATAATGTGTACTACTTCCTCTCTGTCCCAATGGAGTGATTATTATGTCCACTACAGTTAAAATTGATCCGCTAACCAGGATTGAAGGACACCTTGCAATCCGCATTGAGGTAGAGTCAAATCGCGTTATCAATGCATTTAGTTCAGGCGAGATGTTTCGAGGGTTTGAAACGATCTTAAAAGGCCGCGACCCTCTGGATGCCCAGCAGATAACTCAAAGAATCTGTGGAGTATGTCCCATATCTCATGGCACGGCCTCTATCCTTGCCCAGGAAACAGCTTACGGGGTAATTCCTCCAAAAAACGGAAGACTGTTACGAAACCTTATTCTCGGCGCCAATTTCATCCAGTCACATATCCTCCATTTTTATCACCTCGCAGCGCTTGATTTCGTTGATATTGCCGCGATTACAAAGTACAAAGGGAAAGATCCTGTGTTGCAGGATCTCAAAGCGTGGGTACAATCCGAACTGTCATCTAATGTTCTTTATCCGGCAGCTCCATTCCTCCCACGTTTCTCCGGCAAATACATTCAAAGTACAAAATTGAACATCCAAGGAATTAAACACTATCTTGATGCTCTTGATATGCGAAGACTTTCCCATAAGATGTGTGCGATTTTTGGTGGTAAGGTTCCTCATGCTGCGACTCTGTTTCCCGGTGGCATAACTGAAAAAGTGACTGCCCTAAAAATAGCTTCCTTAAAATCAATAATCAAGAAGTTGCAGGTTTTTATTGACAATTCGTATCTTGCTGACGTGGCGGAAATAGCAATCGCCTTTCCTGAATACTTCCGAATCGGCAAAGGATGCGGCAACTTCCTTGCTTATGGGGTCTTCCCTGAATCCGCAGATAATTCAATAAAGCTCTTTTCTTCCGGGGTCGTGGTCGGAGGAAAGTTAATGGCCTTTGATTCTGCAAAAATTACGGAAGATGTTAGGTATTCCTTTTTATCATCACTCTCCGGTCTTCGGCCGAGTGATGGCCAAACAGTCCCCGACCCCCATAAGAACGGGGCATATTCATGGATTAAGGCTCCACGCTACAATGGAACCGTCATGGAAGTGGGACCTTTGGCACGCATCATGGTTGACTATCTTAAAGGAGAGAATCAAAAGGTGAAAGATCTGGTAAATGGGCTACTTGCCAGGCTGGATAAAAAACCGAAAGATTTGGTTTCCACTCTGGGACGTCACGCCGCAAGGGCGATTGAATGTAAGATCATAGCAGACAAATGCGTTGAATGGGCGGAACAGTTGACGCCGGGACAACCTGCATTTCGAGATTTCACGATTCCTGAGTCTGGACGAGGCATGGGCTTGACAGAAGCTCCAAGGGGGGCGCTGGGTCACTGGCTTGAGATACGGGATTATAAAATAAGCCATTATCAATGTGTGGTACCAACTACGTGGAATTGTTCTCCCCGCGACGACAAGGGGAATCCGGGGCCTGCCGAACAGGCGCTGGCAGGGATACCAATTGCAGACATCAAGAACCCAATAGAAGCAACACGGGTTGTACGTTCGTTCGACCCATGTATTGCATGTGCGGTTCACTGAGAAGGAGACGCATTCCTTATGGATATCACTCGCAGAAAATTTTTGGAACTAAGCACAAAAATGGCAGCCATGATGGGGCTTGGGGCAACCGCTATACCAAAGATCGCCGAAGCCATGGAACAGCTCTCCGCAGGCAACGCTCCGGTTTTGTGGTTGCAGGGGCAAAGCTGTTCAGGTTGCTCTGTTTCTCTATTGAATAGTGAAGAACCCGGCCCCGCACAAATTTTGACCGGATATATTTCATTGCTTTTTCATTCTACCATATCTGCCTCAACAGGGGATGTAAGCATGCAGGTTCTAAATAGCAGCATAGACCACGGAGGATATCTTCTCGTTGTCGAGGGGAGTGTTCCGGCAGGCATGCCCGAAGCCTGTGTTGTGGGTGGTGAGCTTTTCACAAAACAGCTTTTGAGGGCAGCAAGAAATGCTAAAGCTGTGATTGCTGTCGGAACATGTGCGACATTTGGCGGCATTCCAGCCGCGGAGAACAATCCCACAGGCGCCGAGAGTGTACCTGACTTTCTCAAGAAAAACGGGATTTCAAAACCTCTTATCCGGATACCAGGGTGTCCTGCCCACCCGGATTGGATTGTAGGAACCTTAGTGCATGTACTCAAATTCGGCATACCGCAATTGGACAAAAAGGGGCGACCTAAGATGTTTTTTTCAAAATTAATTCATGACCAATGTCCCCGTTTTGCAGATTATGAACGAGAAAACTTTGCAAAAACTTTTTCAGAGGATGGTTGCCTTTTCATGTTGGGCTGCCTTGGGCCGCTTACACACGCTGATTGTACTTTAAGGCTCTGGAATTCGGGAACCAATTCCTGTATCAAAGCGGGCGCCCCGTGCATTGGGTGTGCCTCGGAAGATTTTGCAGCAAGCGCATCGGTTCCTTTTTACAGAAAGACAACATTGAGTACGGAAGAGTAGTGTATGAAGCTTCATACAAAATTGATCCTATCGCTTCTTGGGAGTCTGATTGTTGTGGTAACGCTCGCCCAGGTCATGCAATATTTGAGCATAACAGACGTAATTTCCGACCTTGCGCAATCAAATATCAAGCTACTCAGGGAAAGAGAAGAAATAAGCGTCAAGAATATATTTCGATCCGTGGAACAGGCTGTTGCAGGCTCCCTTGAAAGGGGAGAGATGGTGAAATTTACGAAGATCCTTGAAGCGCAAAACGATGTAGAAGGCCTGCTGGAATTCTCTCTGTACGACCGAAATGGAATCGTGTCCCATTCCTCAGACCCTTGTTTTTTAAAAAAGCGCCTTCCCGACAATATCAAAAACATCCTGACATCTGAACCCGGGATGCTTCTACGCACCACAGAAGGTGAAATTGAGATTTTTCAACCTCAAGCCATTACAGGTGATTGTATACGCTGTCATACAGATTGGAAAATGGGAGAAAGTGGAGGGGTTACTCACTTCAGGTTTTCAACGAAGTTTTTATCCAAAGCGGAAATGCATGCCCAACAGATGATATCAGAGATAAAAAGAAGCTCTCTCCTGAATTCCTTTCTCACATTGATCGGAATTGTTGTTGTACTGGTGGTTGCAATGTTTTTTCTGATGCAAAAATTTGTAGGCCAGCCACTTGGCAAATTTGTCCGTTTGCTGAAATTGTACGAAGAAGATGAAGGTGACCTTACCCGTAGAATACCAATTCATACAAAGGATGAAATTGGTGAATTGGCAAGACTTTTCAATTTCTTTATTGAAAATTTGAACAAGGTAATTTCACGTGTGCAAAAGACAGCCGTAGTGGTAGGAAACGGAGCAAGCCAACAGGCAAGCACGGTAGAAGAAACCTCTGCGTCAATCGAAGAAATATCTTCCAAAACAAAGCGAAACGCAGAAAATTCCGGTCAGGCTGACGATATCATGAAAAATGCGAATAAGGTTGTCGGGCAGGCCAATGACTCCATGGGCGAGTTGACTACATGTATGAAAGAGATTTCTGAGGCAAGCGAGGAAACCTCAAAGATTATCAAAACAATTGATGAAATTGCCTTTCAAACGAATCTTCTTGCTTTGAATGCGGCTGTAGAAGCTGCCCGTGCAGGCGAAGCCGGAGCCGGTTTTGCCGTAGTGGCGGAAGAAGTAAGAAACCTGGCTCTGAGGTCGGCAGAGGCAGCAAAGGGTACGCAAGACATGATTGAAAATACCGTAAAAAAAATCAAGCAAGGGGCTAAGCTGGTAGGTGGAACGAGCGATGCGTTCGCAGAGGTAGCGGAAAGAAGCAAAAAAGCAACAGAATTGCTAACGGAGATCTCAATGTCTTCACAAGAGCAGGCTCAAGGGATTGAGCAAGTAACAAAAGCTCTGGCAGAAATGGACAAAACAACCCAGCAAAATGCTGTTCAGGCCGAAGAATTGACATCCACCATGTCCGCATTTAAAACAGATTACACGGAAGGTGAGAAAGAAAAAAGAAATAATGGACATTTTTTATATAGCCGCAAAAAGGCGCAAAAGGTGCAAAATAGGGTAAGAATTGACATCAAGAAAGTGTAAACCGGAAAATGAGGATGCCTAATATCATATATGAAAAAAGATAAAATTCTTCTGGATCATGGAAGCGGAGGAAAAATAGCACACAGCCTGATTGTTGATACCATACTGCCTTTATTTGATAATCCAATACTTTCTCAGCTTAATGATGGTGCGATATTGGATATCGAAAAAAAGCGACTCGCCTTTTCAACCGACACCTATGTGGTTGATCCGATATTTTTTCCTGGAGGCAACATAGGGACTCTTTCAATAAACGGTACAGTCAACGATGTTGCCATGTGCGGTGCCACTCCGCTTTTCCTTAGTGCCGGGCTGATTATTGAAGAAGGATTTCCACTATCGGATCTAAAAACAATTCTTGAAGAAATGAGTATTGCTGCAGAAAAGTCGGAAGTAAAAGTTGTTACAGGAGATACCAAAGTAGTTACCATTGGCGCTGTCGACAAGATCTTCATTAACACATCAGGAATAGGCATAATACCTGAAAATGTGAATATTGCCAGCCACAGAGTACGACCGGGTGATAAAATTATACTAAGCGGGAGCATTGCCGATCATGGCATTACAATTTTAACACAAAGAGAAGGGATTGCTTTTGACTCATCTGTTGTGAGCGATACAGCCCCTTTAAATCATATGGTTAAAAACATGCTTTCCGTATGTAATGATATCCATGTTCTTCGGGATCCGACCAGGGGTGGCATTGGTACAGCTCTTAATGAAATAGCTATAAAATCCAGGGTTGGAATAAAAATTTACGAAGAAAAGATACCTGTTAAAAATGAAGTCTCGGCAATCTGTGAACTTCTGGGTTTTGATCCTGTTTATATTGCAAACGAAGGAAAGCTTCTTGCTTTTGTACCACCTGATCATGCAGAAAAAGTACTTGATGTAATAAAACAAGACAAGTTTGGTAGAGAAGCATGCATGATTGGAGAAGTTGTTGAAGATAATTCAAGCACCGTTTTCATGCAAACCCGTATTGGAGGAACCAGGATAGTAGATATGCTCGCAGGAGAGCAATTGCCAAGGATATGCTGAAAAAAGAGAAATTATGCATGAAATGGTGATTGCAAAACAGATAATTGAAATCGCCACGTCTTCAATTCCAGACAGCATGAAGAATAGATCTGTTGAAAGGGTTAACCTGAAAGTTGGCAAGCTATCTTCGGTTGTGCCTGACAGCCTTATATTTTGTTTTGAAATTTTGTCCATAGATACCCGGCTTGCCGGCGCAGAACTCAATATCGAAGTAGTTCCTGTTTTGGCAAGGTGCAGGGAATGCGAAACTGAGTGGACCATTAACGAGCCGATTTTTACGTGTAAAAAATGCAAAAGCGGCTTAATTGAAATTATTTCAGGCAGGGAACTAAATATAACTTCAATTGAGCTGGAAGATAGCAAACAATTTTAATTGGAATATATCATGGAAATTAAAGTCATTCAAAACGTTCTGAATGCAAATAATACAATGGCAGAGCAAAACAGGAAAATCTTTGCTGAAAAAAAAGTATTTGTCATTAACATAATGAGTTCACCTGGCTCCGGCAAAACCACCATCCTTGAAAAGACTGCGCCTTATTTAATACCTGAAATAAAAAGCGCCGTTATTGTAGGAGATGTTTGCACCAGCAATGATGCCAATCGCCTTGTAAATGCAGGAATACACGCAGTCCAGATAAATACCGACAAATTTGGCGGTGGCTGTCATCTGGCAGCACATGTAATAAGAAAAGCAATAGAAAACATTGATCTTGATTCCATTGATCTGTTGATAGTGGAAAATGTCGGAAACCTGGTATGCCCTGCAGAATTCGACATAGGCGAGGATGCACGGACAGTGGTATTAAGCGTGACAGAAGGGGAAGATAAACCGGTAAAATATCCCCTTATGTTCCGTGTATGTGACACAGCGCTATTAAACAAAATAGATCTGCTTCCATATATAGATTATGATAAAACAGAAACAATAAAGAATATTTTGCAGATACATCCCGGCATACCAGTATTTGAAATATCAGCAAAAACAGAAAATGGATTTGGCCCCTGGATTGAGTGGCTTAAAAAAAATGTAGGGCAAAAAACGAGTAGCGCACCTTCTGTGCGAACATAAGGAACGTGAACGAAATAACTTCCCCAACTATGCATCACAGCTTCAGACTATTTTTGTCCTGTCTCAAATCACAAAAATATTGAAAAGATGATCAATAAAAGAAATGCAGGGCTACCGATAAATTTATGCCCCTTCCATCGCTTCGAACGGCAAAAGAAACTTTGGGAATATTTAGATGAAAAAAAAAGAAAAAAAATCCCGGACAATCAGATTGCTGTATATCAGACACCTGAGGGGGGAATTAATATAGAAGTGCTGTACGCCAATGATTCCAGCAGAAGAATCAACTGACGGTATTGCCAAAGTGGTTTATACCTCCAAGGACAGAAAGTCCCGGAAAGTTTTCAATGCGCTGGACTGGCTGGCTCAACTGGTTACTCACATTCCCAATAGATACGAACAAACGGTTCGCTACTACGGTTTTTATTCTAACAAATCAAGAGGTTTAAGAAAAAAGGCTGATGCTGATGACAATATCCCAGCTATTATACCCAATGAGATCTCTTCTAAAGAATTCCGGCAGAATTGGGCTCGCTTAATTCAAAAAGTTTATGAAATCGATCCCTTAATTTGCCCAAGATGTCAGGGGGCAATGAAAATCATCAGCTTTATCGAAGAAATCGAAATTATAGAAATGATTTTACGACATCTGGGGCTTTGGGATATACGCAAACATGATCCACCGCCAGACACTCCGGTTTACACTCCGGTTTATATTCCTGAATTAATTTATGATGATTCAGACACCCAGGTTCCAGCCTTTGACTATTGGAGTTGAGGCCTTATCTATATGATATATTTTGAAATTGGCTTGTGGAATGATTGGTGAACTATGCCCAAAATCAGCCAAAATCTATGCTTTCTTTATCTTTTCAATCAAAATTCAATCAATTTCCTTCTCACCACTTTAATTGCTTTATTTTATTTCAAAAATCTTTTGACCCACCAGACATTGGCACAACATGTTGTGCCAATGTCTGGTGGGGTGCATATTTCAACTCTTGAATAATTTTTCATACTTTTCTTGAGTAAAAGCATCTTCCTATCTGTTATCTGTGAAAATTCAGCTCTTGTTCCAAAGTTCCAACTTGGGAACAAGATCCACTTGTAGATCTGTAACTTTGTAACGATAGGTAACATTTTATAGAATATGAAAAAACACTGGCGTATTAAAGATATTATTGATCTGGAATATTTTTTTAACTGCGATGAAGAGCGCGGAGATGAAACCTTACAAAACACGTTGCAACAGCGAGATCGGACTATCTATCTGAAACATATAAAGCCCCTGATAGAGCGTAGTAAGTTATTGTCCGTAAGAGATGTTATAAAAGCATGGCTGATTCAGAGAAAACACCTTGAAAAAACGTCTTTTGGTTCGGATACGATTCGTCCGGGTGATGCTTTTGAGGAAATCTACAGGATTTTAGTTTATACCTTTCTCATTTTTGGAAGTATGACAGGAGCCGCTATATCATCTATGTTTTTAGCCTATACTGGAATTGAACCTCTAAATATATCCATTTATCTTGGGGGATTGGTACTGATTCAAATCCTGTTGCTCTTGCTCCTCACAGCCTTTTCACTGATGTGGTTGATAAAACGTTCTATATTACAACGCTCTGTGGTTTATTTTCTTGTAAGCAATCTGTTTTGTCAGACTTGCGCTGAAAGTTAGAAATTGCTCAATGAATAAACTGTCAGCGATACAGCGAAACAGCATTCATGAGATCACTGGACTTATCAGAGGAAAGAAACAAATCTACGGGTCCCTGTTTTACTGGCCTGCGTTTATTCTGTCACAGATTTTCGGAATCGGATTCAACATAGGCGTACTTTGTACTACTATAGTGAAAGTTATGGGATCAGATATTGCCTATGGCTGGCTGTCCACGGTTCAAGTTGTCACCAGCTTATAACTTTTATTAGAGATAAATTTCTGGAATGTCAAGAAATTTACCCATGCCCTTCTTAATTCCCATAGAGGGGATTTTGATATTTATGACACCATAAAATTATTGAAAAAATGGCCCCGATGGTTGTTTTCAGCTACCTGGGGAAACTGTAAATCCTTTCGATAAATCAGTATTTACCAGTTTTGCTAATTCCGGCATTTTTTGTAAATGGTTTAATAAGTTGGCATTTAGCGGAATTGCCAATGATGGCATTTCCGCTAAATGGTC
>JAYENE010000474.1:0-1961 GCA_034721935.1 Thermodesulfobacteriota bacterium | reverse complement strand
TTTATTTGGTCGTCGTTATTTCTTAACGCTCACTAACATGCTCAAACAGTCAGCCGTTTTAAATTTAACTGCCCGCCACATCAGGTTGTTGGCAGGTTACTTTTTGAGTTTGTAAATTTCTGACCACAGGAATACATTGAGTATTTCGAGGATTGACCCATTTTATTAAGAACGGGTGAGCCTGACGCAGTAATCGGGCAAAAGGGGACGTTTTGCAAAGGTCTAGAGTAAAATTATGTTTTATGGACGAAGAGATGAACTAAGAAAACTCAATGGGCTCCTGGGAAAAAAAACAGCAAGCCTGGTGGTTGTAAGTGGACGGCGGCGGATAGGGAAAAGTACCCTGATCCAGGAATTCAGCAAAAAGTTTAATCTTTTTTGTGAAATTCAGGGCCTTGCGCCAAGAGATTCTATCACTGATGCGGATCAGCGTAAAAATTTCAGTGAACAGATGAAAAACATTTTTGATATTCCAGCAGTACCGCTGGAAAGTTGGAATGATGCGTTTTCACATCTTTCAAGCCATACACGAACAGGAAGAACCTTAATACTTCTTGATGAAATTTCATGGATGGCAAGCAAGGATTCGGATTTTCCAGGAAAGCTTAAAATTGCATGGGATACAAGGTTTAAAAAAAATGATCGTCTAATTCTGGTATTGTGCGGATCCGCGTCATCATGGATTGATAAAAACATCTTAAAGGATACCGATTTTGTAGGACGGATTTCCCTTGAAATAAATCTTGAAGAGCTACCTCTATCCGATTGCAATAAATTCTGGCGGAAAAAGAAAAATCTGATTTCATCCATGGAAAAATTGAAGGTTCTTTCAGTAACGGGAGGAGTTCCTAAATATTTGGAAGAAATAAATATCAACGAAAGCGCCGAAGAAAATATCAAAAAAATGTGTTTTGATAAAGGAGGTATTCTTGTTAAAGAATTTGAAAAAATATTCAATGATATTTTTAACAAACGGGCTAAAACATATAAGGAAATCGTAAAGGCTCTCTCAAAACAAAAGTGTTCCGTTAGTGAAATTGCAAAGCTTACAGGAAGACCACGAAACGGTGATATAAGTGAATATCTGCACGATCTGGAAGTATCGGGCTTTATCAAAAGAGATTATGTGTATAATTTCAAAGGCAAACAATCCAGGCTGAGTAAATACAGAATAAAGGATAATTATCTAAGATTTTATTTGAAATATATTGATCCGGTTAAAGCTAAAATAGAACAAGGATTGTTTCAATATACCGGAATCGAAAATCTGCCTGGATGGAATAGTATAATAGCTTTGCAGTTTGAAAATCTTGTTATTCATAATATACCTGCTGTTATTAAATATATCGGAATAGATTTTAATAGTATAATAAGCGCATCACCATATTTTCAAAATCCAACCAAAACAAACAAAGCTGCATGTCAGATTGATCTTCTCATTCAAACAAAATTTAATACACTTTACCTATGTGAAATTAAATTTCAGAAAAAAATAAATCGCAATGTGATCAATGAAATTAATCAGAAAATTGCAACCCTGAAAAAACCTAAAAATATTTCCATTCGCCCGGTATTGATTTATGAAGGTGAACTAAGTGAATCTGTTGTGAAAAGTGATTTTTTTGATAAAACTATTCACTTTGGAAAATTGCTGACAGATAGTTCATGATTGGACCTCACGAGAATTATTACAGAGATTTAAAAAGATACTTGAAGGACAGATAAAAGAATGGCGAATCGGTAATCTGAGGCGAGAAGATGCTGTTGTTCCTCTTGGCCTAAGGGTTCGGCAAAAAATAAGTTCGCAATTTCAGGTGTTGAGGCGCTCGGCTGGCAAGGCGCGAAAAAGCATGAATATCAAGCATATTCAGAATTTTCGCAACGCAGTCAGGCGGGATGCATCGGCGCAAAGAAATGTGAAGTTATTTTTTGTCGAGCCCTAACTGTAACGGAAGCTGCAA
>JAYENE010000473.1:2266-8840 GCA_034721935.1 Thermodesulfobacteriota bacterium | reverse complement strand
GCGACTATCCTCTGGATTCCGGCTTTCGCCGGAATGACAGGCGTTTATATCCAATCGTCATTCCGGCGAAAGCCGGAATCCAGTAAGTGTTGCCCAGACATATTGAGAAGTTACATCAATTGTTAATTAAGGATAAAAATATGTCTCAATACTTATGGGTAAAGGGCAGGGCTAACGTGTTAGTGAGTATTACCAGTTTGTTAAAATTGGAATGATATCCCACAGCATCGTCATTTATCGGGCGGGGTAAAGTCATTTATCGGGCGGGGTAAACCCGCCCCTACGGGTTACGTGCATCAAATTTCGTAGGGGCGGGTTTATCCCGCCCGAATAGAGTTTATGTTTTCGGCTTTAACAAATTGGTAATGCTCCCACGTGTTGCGTTTTTTATTTTTCCCCCACTCCCCCATATCCTAAAGACAGTTCGTGTTTGCTGATTTTTTTGCTCAGGCCGCTTTTGCCGATTCCGAGAAGTTCAGCAGCATTGGACTGAACATCATTTGTAAGCTTCAATGCCCTTTTGATCATATTTTTTTCAATCAGGGAAAGAGTCTCATATAATTTTGCATTATTGGGTATTCCGTCAAGATACATTGAACTGTCAACATTATTCCTGAAATCCTTTGGAAGATCAGACACCTTGATGATTTCATCAGGACACATAATCATTGCCCTTTCAATAACATTCTCCAGTTCCCGGATATTTCCCGGCCAGTTGTAATTGTTAAAAAGACGTTCAACTTCATGGTCAAGGCCCTTAACAGGAATATCTGAGCCGCGCTCATCAGCATATTTTTTTATAAAGTGATTAATTAAAAGCCAGAGATCGTCTATGCGTTGTTTTAGAGGCGGCAAGACAATATTCACTACATTCAATCTGTAAAACAGATCCTCCCTGAATCGGCCATGCTTCATTTCTTCTTTCAAGTGTTTGTTTGTAGCGGCAATGATGCGGATATTAACAGAAACCGGCTTAACTCCGCCGACCCTTTCAAAACTTTTTTCCTGGAGAACCCGCAATAGTTTTACCTGGAGACTTTGTGAAAGCTCGCCGATTTCATCAAGGAACAGCGTTCCTTGGTCAGCTATTTCAAACCGCCCCTTCTTCATTGTCAGGGCGCCGGTAAACGCCCCTTTTTCGTGGCCGAAAAGTTCGCTTTCAAGAAGACTTTCAGCAAGGGCGCTGCAGTTTACGGCGACAAAAGGTTTGCTTCGTCTCGAGCTGTTGAAGTGAATGGCTTTTGCCACCAGCTCTTTCCCTGTGCCGCTTTCACCCTCGATCAAGACGGTTGCATTGGTTGATGCAACTTTACGTATTATCTCAAAAACATCCTGCATTGCCTTGCTTTTGCCGATTATGTTGCTGAAACTGTACTTTGACTTTACAGCATCCCGCAGGTATCTGTTTTCTTTGACTACGCGGTACATTGAAACGGCTTTGTTCACATAAATAACCACCGTTTCATTATCAAAAGGCTTAAGAATGTAATTATAAGCCCCTTTTTGCATTGCCTGCACCGCCTTTTCCACTGTGCCGTAAGCAGTCATCATTATGACCGGAAGATCCGGGTCCCTGGTCTTGATCTTTTCAAGCAATTCTATGCCGTTCATTAAAGGCATTTTCATATCGGTTAGAACCAGGTCAACATCGGAGTTGCTTAAAATTTCAAGCGCGTCCCTACCGCTATTGGCGGTTAAGGTTGCAAAACCTTCTTCTTCCAGCACTGCGCTTAATATAGGCGGATAATTTTTTTCATCATCTACGATCAGGATGGTTTCCATTGATTATACCTTGTTCAGATTTCAGAGGTTGTTATTTCCCCAAATTGAAGAGCAAAGCGACATCATCATTCAAAATTGATGAATTCGTAAAAAGTCGTCACTCCGGTGAAAACCGGAGTCCAGATTCTCTATAACTACTTGAAACGACTGGATAGCGCTAAAGCTTCACTACGTGCCCGGCTTTCGCCGGAATGACGGAAAACGGTATTTTTCAACTTTTTACGAGTTCATCAAAATTCGATGTTGGACGTTCGACCTGCCCGCAATGCCTTTGGTCTCGGTAGAATGTCCTGATATCGTTTGTGATGCATGGCTAGCGGGTGTTCGATGTTCATCTTTTAAAGGGTTCAGGGTTATAAGGTTACGGTTTAAGAAACCAGAGTACAAAGTTATTATTTTCACATTGCCGTGTGAACGGGCAATTCAATTGTAACACAGGCTCCATGCGCAGGTTTATTCTCAATACTGATGTTTCCACCATGTGCTTCTATAATATTTTTAACTATCCCAAGGCCCAGGCCCGTTCCCTTTTCTTTTGTGGTAAAAAATGGCTCCCATATCTTTTCCATAACATCTTTTGGTATTCCTTTCCCTTCATCTTCAAAAGTAATTGTTATTAAGTCATTCTTTGAAGCAAGCTGAATATGTATTTCCCCGCCGCCGGGCATGGCCTGCATGGAGTTTATTAATATATTAAGGAATGCCTGATATAACATGGCGGAATCGGCCATTATTCTCGGGAGATTATTATCATAATGCTTCTTAATTGTATAACCCTGTTTTTGTGTCTGTGACGCAAGAAAGGTAATATTTCTGTCAAGCGCTTCTTCAACACGGCAATGGGCGAGGTTAGGCATTTTAGGTTTCGCAAAATTTAAAAAATCTGTTATTATATTATTCAGTTGATCCGATTCTTCGATAATTATATCCGGAATAGTGCTTGAAGGATCAAAATGGTTCATTTTTTTCTTTAGATGTGAGGCTGAACTCCTGATGATTCCTAATGGATTTCGGATTTCATGGGAGACACCGGCAACCATTTCTCCCAACGAAGACAGATGCCGGGCTCGAGTTAATTGCTCCTTAAGCCGCAGCCTTTCCAGGGCTCTATTTTCAATAATTGCCTCCCCCCTTTTGACCACAAAGAAAAGAGCCAAAAATAGACCGGCCATAATAAGGGTAATCGTGATAATAGCAAGTATCTGGAATCGAAAAATTGTTTTAAATTCTTCTGATATGTCTTGAACGATTTCAAAAACACCAAAGACCTGTCTCGTTAAGGTCGGCAAAGGCTCTTCCGTGCGAAGCGGAGCAAATGTAATCAATTTAGCATTTTGGGGAAATCCAAACAGGATCTGAAAAAAGTTGCCTCTTTGAATCAGCTTTGATGTTGATGCGCCAGAAAGAGCGCTTAGATACCCTTTGCCTCCGGTATCGTTGGCTCCTATCAGTTTTTGATCATAACTGTAAATAATTGTGTTGTTCTTATCATAAATGTTTACTTTCTCCACATTGAAGCTATGCAAAGTGCTTTTAACGATCATATCCATTCTTTTGTAATATTTTTCTTCGCTGAGCCGGATTACTCTATGGCGTGTTATGGAAAGAGGAAGGTAAAATCTCATATAAACCTGATGGTTAAGATTTGCTACAAGAAGGTTGGCATAGTCTTCACTCTTCTTGAGCTGCATCATCCTTGCCCAGTGGTTGTTGAGGCCAGCGAGAATCAGTATTCCTAAAAAGATTAATATAAGGCTTGTAAAGGTGAAATACTTTACCAGTTTGAATGGTTTGACTTTTTCATCTAAGGGCTTGGAAATCATCAATCATCAATCTTAGCTTTCGATAGTTTTTAGAGGTATAATTTAATAGTATAGGAATTTCCATTTTATGCCTAATGAATTCGGTACCATAGGATATAGCTGAATTTTTTTGAACATCGAACATTCAACGTTGAACATCGAATAATGAAATCGCTCCTGCCGCGACGGGCGCGAGTACGGCGGGTCGCTCTGTCAGTTTATAAATTGGCAGAATACCTTATTCAAAATTCGATGTTGGACGTTCGATGTTGGACGTTCATCTTTTAAGCTCGCCCGAAGGGCGCTAAGTTCATTGTATAGGAATTTCCATTTTATGGTCAATTTTATCAATAGGTTGGAGGCTATCAGCACAATGTAGGGGCGAATCTTGTGTTCGCCCTGATTAGGGCGATCACTTCGTCCATAATCAGGGCGATCACAAGGATCGCCCCTACGAAACAACAATACAATTACAGCCTAAAAGCTCGCCCGATAGGGCGCTAAGTTCATTTATCGTAATATTTTAGCCTTATGCAACAAATTATCTGCAATCGAGCTTCAAGTGTGATTAAATTTAAAACAGGAAACTGTTTGAATGTATTAGAAATCGTTAAGAAAGAACCTGATACGATATTGTTATTTATAAAAAAATCGTCTTACTTGTCACAATTATTATTTTTATTATGGCCTGTTCTTTCTTTACGATTTTTTATACATGAGTTTTTCCTGGTTTAAATTTAATTATACTTGAAGCGGTCATTTTTTCAAAAAGCTAAAATGTTACAATTTATCAATTCTGTGAGCCAAAATGCCTAAAGTGAGCTAAAGCGCCTAAAGTTAAGGAATTCTGCCATTTTATATAGATTCGTTAATGCTATCAATGTACAAAGGATACAAACTTTCTTTGTAACTTCTCAATAACCTTTGGCGATATTCGGAATTACAGCCGTAGGGGCGGGTTTATCCCGCCAGAATCGACTCGGCAGGCGGCGTAAAGCCGCCCCTGCGAGAGATTTCTCATCACACAATCAACTAATTGACAAAACTTCGGTAGATGCTATTGCCCGAACTTATTGAGAAGTTACCTTTCTCTATCTTTGGATTATCAATTATAGATGTCCTTGAATGACCTGATACATAAAGTTACTGCTCGCACGGTTAAGTTCCGCGAAAACATGAATAAAATCGGTATCAAGTCATGTGAGGACTACTATAGCACGCCGAAGGCGTGCCACAACTTTAGGCGCTTTAATATACTTTAGCTCACTTTAGGCGCTTATGACTTGATCGCAACATATAGGGCTCGACAATAAATAACTTCACATTTCAGGCGCCGATGCATCCCGCCTGACTGCGTTGTGAAAATTCTGAATATGCTTGATATTCATGCTTTTTCACGCCTTGTCAGCCGAGCGCCTCAACACCTGAAATTGCGAACTTATTTTTTGCCGAACCCATAGTGTGTGTTTAATTCAATGAGTACAAGAAAAACTAGCGAAACGTAAGATCAATCCTTAGGGATTGGGATATCTGATAAAAGACTTTTGATATCTTCATCCGCAAAGCTGATTCCGGCTCCGATAAAAAAGGATTCTTTTCCTTCGTCGCTTATAAAATCGTCAAAGCCTGAGGTTATATAGATATATTTAAACGGTTTATAGTCGGCTTTGAATTTCAGGTGTGCGTTTCTGTCCGGATCAAAATCAAAGGCTTCGAGTGAGAGGGTCAACCGGTCATTGAAGAGATAGTAATCAAGACCCACGCCTCCGGTAGACTCGAAAAGACCGCCACGCAAGCCGATGTCATAGTATCTTTTTGCTATCTGCGCTGAAAACTTGAGCGCATTCTTGTCGGTTTCCACTTTATGCTCTGTAGTAGTTTTGCCGATGCCGGGTGTTGTGGTTGTATCTGTTACCTCTTCCTTTCCGCCTGGATCATCTACTATCTGAAGCAGATAATATTTATCCTCCCTGGGTTGAATGCGAAGCGAAAGATAGGATTTAAGCTCATTGTCGTCAAAAAGATATTCTCCTCTATAATTAAGATATGTTTTGTATTGATCCTGTTTCTGGAGATAATCGTTTATGCTGGTGAGAGAGGTATTAATATTCTCCACTGTTTCGTCTTCATTAATCAGCTTCCCGATAGAACCTTCGCCCCTGTTGATCTTGTCTGTAATTTTATTAAGAGATGTGAGCGTTCCTGTTAAATTATCGATCATTTCATCCTTATTAACCAGTTTTCCCAGGCTTCCCTTTCCTTCGTTAATCTTTGTAGTAATATTGTTTATTCCGTCAATAAGATCTTCCATTTTTTCAGAGGCCCTGCGCACATTAGCTACAATACCATGAATATCATCGCTGTTGGCATCTCCCATATCCTTTAATATTTTTGAAAAATCAGAAAAATTGGCAATTATTTTTGTAATATCCTCGTTGTTTTGCTGAACAGTTCTGTTCATGGTTTCGCTCATCTCTTGCATAGATTCCATTATTGAACGAAGCGAAGCTTCTCCCTTTTCGCCGGCAAAAACATTTGCCAGAGAATTTGTCAATTCGTTGATGTTTTTTGCCACTTCTCCTATAGTATTCATAAGAGCGTCCATATCAGTCGTAGGGGCTGTTTTGACAATCCTGTCCCCACCTTTTAGCTCGGGGGCAGAAGGGGACCCCTGGATAAGTTCAATATATTTATCACCCAGGATACCCTTGGTCCTGATAATAGCCTTTACATCCTTTGTAAGCTTGACATTTGAATTAATCCTTAAAACAACCAGCGCTTTTCCCTTTTCCAGAGAAATCCTGCGTACTTTGCCCACCTCCACACCTGCAATTTCTACCTGAACATCCTCTGCAAGACCTGTTGCTGAGTCAAAATATACATTAACATCATACCCTTTTGCTCTTGTAAAACTCAGTCCTCCAACCTTCATCGACATATATGTCAGCAGGAGAATGCCGATTACTACAAAAACACCTACTTTTGCTTCA